>JBAXFC010000092.1:0-9948 GCA_037140135.1 Chloroflexota bacterium | reverse complement strand
TGTTGCGCATGGCGTTCGTGTACTCGGCCGTCTTGCCGATCTCGTCGGTGCCGTATCCCTCGATCAGCGGTGTTGCGGGCGTGATCGCGTAGGTGAGGTCGTTGTCCTTGAGCCGCTCCATGCCCTCGGCGAGCCAGGTGGCGCACTTGTCGGAGAGCATCGCGAGGGTGTTCTGGACCTTCTTGACGCCGCCGACGATGGAGCCGGAGATCCACCACGAGAGGGCGAAGCCGATGATGATCGCGAGCAGCAGCGCGACGATCGTGATCAGCCGTGAGCTCTCGTAGGACGACGTCATGGTGGACAAGAGGCCTGCGGCCTCGTCCACGTTGATCTTCTTGAGGGCCTCGAGGTCGGCCATGGTCCCCTCGACGATCGGCTTGGCGACACCCTGCGCAGCCCGGGCGCCATCTGCGTCGCCGGCCTTGGTCTTGGTCCGGATCTCGTCACGGAGCGGCAGGTAGGCGGCGAAGTCGGCCTGGAACTTCGCGAGCTGTGTCTTCTCGTCGGGGAGGAGGAAGGTGGCCGCGTAGGCCGCCATGTTCTCCTCGATCACCTTCTCGGCGTCGGCCATCTGCGTGTCAAGCGTGGCCTGCGTGGCCGCGTCCGCGATGTACGCGATGCCCTTGTCCCCGAAGCGACGCATGTCGTCGAGGGCGAGGCCGGCAGCGCTCAACTGCTCGATTGGCACGAGGCGGTCGTTGTACATGGAGGTGCCGGTGGTGTTGGCCGACCCCAGGTTGACGATGGAGAGCAGGCCGATCGCCAGCATGAACACGATCAGGATCGCGGAGACGCCGAGAAGCTTGGCGCGGACGTTGAGATGCATGGCCGAATGCGTCCTCTGAGGCAGCTGGGAGCCGATGGGCGTGGTGCGCCCTGTACTGCACCTACACGTATCCCGCTTCGGGCACGCTGCGGCCATCGGGGTCCACCCCGAAGCCAGGGTGCTCCGCAACCCCCGTTGGGGGGAGAGCCGGGGGGGGCGTCCCCGCACGCGGGATCCCCCCTGTTGCCCCAGGTGGCGGCTGCGACCTGCGACGTCTTGAGCTTCGCCCCGGAGTCTCGGGACGGCCTCGCCGCGGGGGAGCCAGCACTGCGGGCGGCGGGCACCGCGACCGGGGGCTGGCGCGGGGCCCGCGCATTCGGCATGCTGGCCTCCTGGGCAAGGGGAGCCCGGGGGCCGCGCATCTCGCGGCGGGGAAGGGGATCCTTGGTGGAACGGGCTGCCGTTCTCGTTGCGCGCGGCGTCGGCAAGCGGTACTCGCGCCGTCGGCCGCCGGCCCTGACCGGCCTGGACCTCGAGGTCCCCGAAGGCTCCATCACCGCGCTCGTCGGGCCCAACGGGGCCGGCAAGTCCACGCTGATCAAGGCGTGGATGGGGTTTGAGCGGCCGACGTCGGGGCAGGTCCTCGTGGACGGCCTGGACCCGTTCCGCCGGCGGCAGGGTGTGCTGGCCATGGTGGGCTACATCCCGCAGGCGACGGCCCTCTACCGGTCGCTGACCGTCGCCGACCACATCGAGCTGGCGGCGACGTTCCGCCCGGACCTCGACCGCGACCTCGCCCGGCGCCGCCTCGACGACCTCGGCATCCCCCTGGCACCGCCGGCGTCTCACCTGTCGACGGGCCAGCAGGCCCAGGTCTCGCTGGCGCTGCTGCTCGCGACGAGGGCGCGAATCCTGCTGCTCGACGAGCCGCTCGCGGCCCTCGATCCGCTGGCGCGCCGGGAGTTCCTCTACCTGCTGGTGTCGGGGGTGCGCGAGAGCGGTGCCACAGCGGTCCTCACGTCCCACGTGGTGACCGACGTGGAGCAGGCCTGCGACCGGCTGGTGATCCTGGGCGACGGCCGCAAGCTCCTCGACGAGGACGTGGCGACGGCCGTGGCCTCGCACCGGGTGGCCGTCGGGGAGGCGCCGGAGGGGGCACCTGGTCGCGTGGTCGCCTCGTACCTCGGACTGGGCGAGATCCTGGTGCTGCTCGAGATGGTGCCGGGCGCCCCGGAGGTGCCGGGCTTGCGTCCAGCCACCCTGGAGGAGCTGATGCTGGGGTATCTCGCGGCCGGCCGCCCGGGCATGGTGGACCGCGTCCGGGCCGGGATGGCGGGACGATGATGCGCGCGACCATCCGTCTGACCCTCAAGCAGCACCGGCTCGTGGTCACGCTCTTCGTCGCGGGGATGCTGCTCTCGGCGCTTGCGTCCTTCCTCGCAACGTGGCTGATCGGCTGGATCTACACCCAGCCCGACGTGATCGCCTGCGCGTCGGGCCAGGTCCTCACCGAGGCCTGCGAGCGCACGTGGACCATCCTGATGGCCGTCATCTCGGTTGGGCAGGTTGGTGGGATCGCGCCCGCGTGGATCGCGCTCGCCGCTGGACTACTGCTTGGGGTGCCGCTGGTCGGCGACGAGATCGAGAAGGGGACCGCCGTCCTGGCCTGGACGCTCGCCCCGACCCGGCGCGGCTGGCTTTTGCGCCGGGTCGTGGTGCTCGGCTTCGTCCTGCTCGCCTGCTCGCTGCTGACCGCGGTCTCGAGCGACACGATCCTCCAGGCGACGAACGCGCAGGCCCCGATCGGGCGGACCTTCATCGACGTCCCCGGCCACGGCTGGATGATCCCGTTCTGGGCCATGGCCGCGTTCGCAGCCGGGACCCTGGCCGGGGCCCTCCTCGGCCGCCTGCTTCCGGCACTGATCGCGGGTGGTGCGTTCGCGGGCATCCTCATCCTCGGCACCCTGGCGTGGGGCACGGCTGAGCTCTACAACTCCCCGACGGTTGAGATCGCGGCGGCAGACACCGGTGCCCACGTGTCCGACTGGCGCTACATCGAGCCCGCGACCGGCAGGATGCTGTCCAACCAGGATCTCTATGACACCTATGGCGACGCCGGCTGGGAGCTGTCGCAGGACTGGCAGCAGGTCCAGTACGGCGTGCCCGGCGAGCTGGCGCCCCTCTTCGTGGCCCGTGAGCTCTGCGTCCTGACCGTCGGGATCACGATCCTGCTGGGGGCGGGCTTCGTCGTCGTGGAGCGCCGCAGGCCGTACTGAGACGGACCGCGGGCGCCCTGCGAGTCCAACACAGGCAACCCTGACAAGAAGTATCAAGCGCGCTTGACGATCCTTTTGCGGGCGCCGTACCATGCCCTCATCGCGCTCCCCAACGCAGGGCGTCCCACGCCCCGCTCAGCCTGCGTACCCCAGGAGCCCTCTTGGACGTCGGGTCCTTCACCAGCGGCCTGCTGACCGGCCTCCGCGAGGGGGTCGAGGCGGCGCTGATCGTCAGCATCGTTCTCGCCTACCTCGCCCGGACCGGGAACCGGCGCCACTTCGGCCGGATCCTCGCGGGCGTCGTGGCCGCGGTGGTCGTGAGCCTGGTGGCCGGAATCGCCCTGTTCGTCACCCTGGGCGAGCTGCCGTCCCCGTACGAGCAGGTCTTCGAGGGCGCGACGATGCTCCTCGCGGCCGCGGTCGTGACGTGGATGCTGTTCTGGATGCGGCGCCAGGCGGCCTCCGTGCGTGGCGAGCTGCACGCGGCGCTGGACCGGGCCCTGGGCGACGGCTCCGTCATCGGGCTGACGCTGCTCGCCTTCACCTCGGTCATCCGCGAGGGCCTCGAGTCGGCCCTGTTCCTCGTCGGGCAGGCGGCGTCGGCCAACCAGGCTGCACCGCAGGTGCTCCTCGGGGCGGCCGCGGGCCTCGCGATCGCGGCCCTGCTGGGCGTCGGCTTCTACCGGGGAGCCCGCCTCATCAACCTCGCCACGTTCTTCCGCTGGACCGGGATCGTCCTGATCTTCATCGCGGCCGGCCTCGTGGCCCGCGCGATGCACGAGTTCGTGGAGATCGGGGCGATCACGATCGGGAGTGGGATCGCCTTCGACATCTCCGCGGTCCTGCCGCACGAGGCGATCGACGGGGCGCCGGACGGGATCGCGCTGCTGGCCGGCGAGTTCCTGCGGGCGCTCTTCGGGTACACCTCGCAGCCCGAGGTGGTGACGCTGCTGGCCTGGGGCGGCTATGTTGTGACGGTGCTGACCCTGTACCTCCGACCCGTGCCGCCCACCGCCGCCGTGATCGCCCGATCCGAGCGGAGCGCCGGCGCCGTCTCCTGACATGGGCGGGCGGGCGTTCGGGGCACCCGGCGATCTCGCCCGGATGCAGGCCGCCCTCTCGGTCTCATGGCGGTTGCGGGGACCGTACGTCAACACCGGGCCCGGGGATCTCGAGTGGTGGCAGACCCTGGCTGAGACCGCCACGGACTGGTCGTCCTCGATCCGCGTCTGGCCCGATCCCGACGTCGCGCCGGACGCCCCGGCCGAGGGCGCGCCCCTGCTCGCCTACGCATGGCTCAAGCCGCCCGACGACCTGGACTGGCACCAGCGCGCCGACGCCACGCCCGCCGGCCGGGCGACGCTCATCGACGAGGCGACCGGTTGGGCCGAGGAGACTCTCCGCGCGGCCGCGGCCGCGGGCGGCATCGAGCCCGCTCCGCGCCTGACCACGTGGGCCCTGGACCACGACATCGTCCTCGCCCAGCTCCTGCTCGATCGCGGCTGGTCGCCTGCCGACGAGCCTGCCTACACCCACTGGTACCGGACGCTCGGAGGCGACCCGGCCGATCTGCCCGAGCCGTCCGTCCCCGCCGGCTACCAGGTCCGCCACGTCCGCCTGCCCGAGGAGCTCGAGGCGCGCGTCGAAGTGCACCGGGCGGCCTTCGCGCCGTCGCGGATGACCGTGGAGAAGTACGCGACGCTGCAGGGTCGGGCGCACTACGCCCCGGAGCGGGACATCGTGGTGGAGGCGCCCGACGGGACGCTGGCCGCATTCGCGCTCGGGTGGATGGATCCCGTGGCGTGGACCGGCGAGCTGGAGCCCGTGGGCACCCACCCCGACCATCGCCGGCGCGGTCTCGCGCTCGCGGCCAGTCTCGCTGCGCTCCGGCGCCTCGGCGAGGACGGGGCGAGAGGCTGCCACGTGCTCTCCGTCAGCGGCAACGCCGGATCCGAGGCGCTGTACGCGGCCGCGGGCTTCGAGGCGGTGAGCCTGCACCGGGCCTGGACGCGGCCGCTCGGCGCCGGGTAGCGGCCCCCGAGCCCACGCTGGTGCCAGGTGCCAGGTGCCAGGTGCCAGGTGCCGCGTGACGGCCCCCGGGCCCGGTGCCGCGTGACGGCCCCCGGGCCGCCGCTCGGTCCAGGTGCAGGCGCTGGACGCCGCGTCTCAGCGCTCGGCGCGGATCCGCTCCACCCGTGCCGCAAACCCCTCGGCGTGGAGGGCGCTCGTGCCGTCCTCGTCGTGGCGGAACAGGACGAAGGCGTCCATGCCGTCGTCGAGGAACGGGATGATCCGGCGTGCCCAGGCGTCGAGGGTCGTGTCGTCGTAGGTCGTCCGGCGCAGGCGCAGGTAGAGGAACGGGCCGGTGCGCCGGATGTCCGGCTCGGTCATCAGGCCGTCAGGCCCGTCGAGGTCGCGGGGCCCGTCAGGCCCGTCGAGGTCCGTGGTGCACAGGACGGCTCCGGCCGCGCGGAGCGCCGCGAAGGTCTCGTCCACGTGCCACGACGGATGCTGGGCCTCGAGCACCAGCGGGATCGAGCGTGGCCAGTTGCCCAGGAGCCTCGCGAGACGGGCATCGTCCCGCCGGATCTCGCCACCCACCCGGAACAGGACCGCCCCCAGCCGCTCCCCGAAGCCCGCGAGGTCAGCGGTCAGCCAGGCCACGGACGCGGCGGACGAGACCTCGTCCCCGTAGAGTGCCCGGACGCCGGCGCCACGCTGGGCCTTGACCACGAACCGGAACGACGCCGGCACGGCCGCGCACCAGGCGCCGATCTTCACCGGTGTCGGACGGGCGTAGAAGGTGTTGTTCAGCTCGCAGGCGGGCAGGCGGTCGGCGTAGTGGGGGAGCAGACCGGCTGCGCGGAGTCCGGGCGGGTAGAACGCGGGGGACCAGCCGGGGTACGAGAAGCCGCTCGTACCGGCGAGGAGTCTGCCGTGCGGCCGGTCCGTCAGGCAGGTCCCGAGATCGCGCAGGCGGTGTCGATCGGATCGGTCAATCCATCGAGCCCGCCGCCGATCCGGTCCAGCGAGCGCTGCATCGATTCGAGGTCTGCCGGGTCGATGACGCCGAGGAAGTACCGCTGGACGCCGTCGAGGTGGGTCCGCGACGCGGCCCGAAGACGGTCCAGGCCCACGGACGTGAGGGCGGCCTCGGCACCGCGGGCGTCGGTCGTGCAGGCGGACCGCTCCACCATGCCGGAGGCCACGAGACGGTCAACGAGGCGCGTGATGCCGCTGCGGCTCAGGACCACGCGGTCCGCCAGGGCGCTCATGCGCAGGCGGCGCCCGGGTGCGTTGACGAGCTGCAGGAGGGCGTCGTACTCGGCGAGCGAGAGCCCGTGCGCGGCCTGGAGCTCCTCGTCCAGCCGCCGCATCAGGCGGGCGTGGGCGTGGATGAAGCTCCGCCAGGTCTCGATCCTCGGATCCGAGGCGGAGAGCGCTGGGCGCGGGCTGGCGGGAGCGGCCGACAAGGTCATATGTGCATCCTAGCGCACGGAATACTCGTTGACAATGCAACTACCTGTTCGATATGGTTGCGGCGTCAACTACACACGCCGGGTGTACCGCCCGGCCAAGAGGCTCCGCGAACCCCCATGGCAGTCAGCACCTTCTCCATCGACCCGGCGCACACGGACGTCCTGTTCTCCGCCAAGCACATGATGGTCACAACCGTGCGCGGCAAGTTCGCCGGCGTGTCCGGCTCCATCTCCGTCGTCGAGGCCGACCCCACCGCTTCGACGGGTTCCTTCTCCATTGACGTGGCATCCCTCAACACGGGCGTCGAGCAGCGGGACGGCCATCTCCGCTCGGCCGACTTCTTCGATGCCGCGAACCACCCGAACGCCACCTTCACGGTGGGATCGGTCAGCGCCAGGGGCGGCGACGACTACAGCGTCACCGGTGACCTCACCATCCGCGGCACCACCCGTCCGGTCACCTTCGACGTCGAGTTCCTCGGCTTCTACACCGGCATGAACGGCGCCCGTCGCGCCGGCTTCCACGCCCCCGGCAAGATCAACCGCGAGGAGTTCGGCCTCAACTGGAACGTCGCTCTCGAGAGCGGCGGCTGGCTCGTCGGCAAGGAGATCAAGCTTGAGCTGGACCTGGCGTTCGAGGCGGCCGCCGTGGCCGTCGCCGAGACCGAGGCTGCGACCCGGGTCGCCTGACCTTCCGCGATGACGGGCCTGCGCGTGCGGCCTGTCCACGCCTCCGCCACCGCGCAGTGCCCCGGCGATCGCCCCGCCGGGCCACTGCCATCCCCGGGAGGATCATTGAGGCCCGCCACTCACCGGTGAATGGGTTCCCCGAGGTTCGTGCACGGCATTCCGCCGATCCGGCGGTTTCCGCGGAATGCCACGCTGCAGTGGACCGGATCTGATCCACCGATGACCGGGCGAGCGCGGAACCTGCCCGGTGGCCCGGCGTGGATCGGCTAGGATCGCCTCCCGACCCCGCCCCGCCCGAGGACTCCCGTGACGACCTTCGACGTCGACGCGCTCCGCTCCCGCTTCCCCGCCCTTGCCATCGAGCAGGATGGCCGCCCCGTCGCCCTTTTCGATGGCCCGGGCGGAACCCAGGTCACCGACACCGTGATCGAGGCCGTCGCCCGCTATTACCGCACCTCGAACGCGAACCACGGCGGTGACTTCCTCACCTCCCAGCGGAGCGACGCGGTCATCGAGGACGCGCACGCCGCCCTCGCCGACCTCCTCAACGCCGCGGACCCTGCCGAGATCAAGCTGGGCGCCAACATGACCTCGCTGACGATGCATGTCGCGCGGTCGATCACGGCGTCCCTCGCACCCGGTGACGAGATCGTGGTGACCACCCTGGACCACGAGGCCAACGTCGGCCCGTGGCGGAGCGCGGCGGCGGACCGGGGGATCGGCGTCCGTACCGTGGACATCCGCCCGGACGACGTCACCCTCGACATCGAGGCCTTCGACCGGATCCTCCACGACCGGCCCAAGCTGGTCGCCTTCGGCTGGGCGTCCAACGCGGTGGGCTCCATCAACCCGGTGGCGGAGCTGGTCCACCGGGCGCACGAGGCGGGAGCGCTGACCTACGTGGACGCCGTCCATGCCGCGCCGCACCTGCCGATCGACGTCCAGGCGATCGGGACGGACCTGCTCGCCTGTTCGGTCTACAAGTTCTTCGGGCCGCACGTGGGCGTCCTGTACGGGCGCGGCGAGCTGCTCGACTCGCTGCCCACCTACAAGCTGCGCCCCGCCTACGACCGGTTCGAGACAGGGACCGGCAACTTCGAGGGCTGGGCGGGCGCGCTCGCGGCGGTCGAATACATCGCCGAGGTGGGGCGAACCTACGGCGGTGCCTTCGCCGACCGGTTTCCCGGCATGACCGGACGCCGGCTGGACGCCCACGCGGGCATGGCCGCGATCCGGGCCTACGAGATGCCGCTCTTCGGGCGGCTGCTCGACGGGCTCGACGCGATCCCGGGCGCCCGCATCTGGGGGATCACCGACCGGGCACGCATGGACGAGCGGACGCCGACCGCCGCGGTCACCTTCGCCGGCGTGACGGCGGAGCACGTGTCCGTCGAGCTGGGCCGGCGGGGGATCGCCACCTGGTGGGGCAACTTCTACGCCGTGGGCGTCATCGAGCGCCTGGGCCTCGAGCCCCACGGCGTGCTGCGCATCGGGCTGACGCACTACAACACGGCGGCCGAGGTGGACCGGCTGCTCGCGGAGATCCGCTCGATCGTCGCGGGGGGCTGAGGCGCGCGGACCGCGCCTCCCGCGCGGCACCCGCTACTTCGCGACGATCCGGAACACGCTCCCGGAGGCGAGGTCGCACAGGTACAGCTCGCCCGCGTCGTCCTCGCCGAAACCGCTGATCATCCGGCCCGACCCCGTCCCGAGCAGCCGCGTCGCGGTGGCCGGTGTCGCGGCGCTCGCAGAGACGGCGAAGACCTCGCCGCTGCAGTAGTCGCCGTAGACGTACCAGCCGCGCAGCGCCGTGATGACGGTTCCCCGGTAGACGTAGCCACCGGAGATCGCGCAGCGGCCGTTGGAGGCGTGCGAGTACTCGGCCAGGGGCATCTGCTTGCCCGTCGTGCTGCAGCCGGTGGCCGGCAGATAGCAGTGGCGGCCCTCCAGGACGTGCCATCCCCAGTTGATCCCGCGGCCGGGCCCGGCCGCGGTCCGCGGCGCGCGATCGACCTCCTCCCAGGTCCCCTGGCCCACGTCGCCGATCCAGAGGTTGCCGTTGGCTCGGTCGAAGGAGAACCGCCACGGGTTGCGCAGCCCGCGCTGCCAGATCTGGTCGAGGCCGGCCTTGCCCACGTACGGGTTGGAGGCCGGGATCCGGTAGGCGCGGGTGGCCGTGGTGCCGTTGACGTCGATCCGGAGCATCTTGCCCAGCAGGCTCGAGGTGCTCTGCGCCCGGTTCCCCGGATCGCCCCCGCTGCCGCCGTCCCCCATGCCGATGTAGAGGTAGCCGTCCCGCCCGAAGGCGATCATGCCGCCGTTGTGGTTCGCGTAGGGCTGGGCGATCCGCAGCAGCGTCCGCCCGGAGCCCGGGACCGCAAGGTCCGGGTTGGTCGCGGAAGCCTTGTACTCCCGGATCACCGTGGTGCCGTTGACGTCGGTGAAGTCCACGTAGAACTTGCGGTTGGTCTTGAACGCCGGGTGGAAGGCGAGGCCCAACAGGCCCTGCTCGCTGCCGGTCGAGACCTGCGTGGCGATGTCGAGGAAGGGTGCGGTCATCAGGAAGCCGCCCTTCCAGACCCGGACCTGGCCGCCCTTGGCGACGATGAAGATGCGTCCGGTGCCGTCACGTGCCCCGATGGCGAGCACCGGATCGGTGACGGAGGCGATCCTGGTCAGCGAGATGGTCGTGGAGGTGGGCGCGGCGGGCGCAACCGCACTGCCACCGTCGGTG
>JBAXFC010000091.1:0-9959 GCA_037140135.1 Chloroflexota bacterium | reverse complement strand
CTCACGCATCGCGCAGATGCCCGGTCAAACGTCGGGCGCCTACCATGGGGACGCGCGAGCACCCCGCTCACCACAGGAGATGGCCGTGACCACCCTCCCCGACCGACCCAACACCGCCCTGCTGGTGATCGACGTGCAGAACGGCGTTGTGGGCACCGCCTACCACCGCGACGAGGTCGTGGACAACATCCGCAACCTCGTTGCGAGGGCCCGCGCCGGGGGCGTGCCGGTCGTCTGGGTCGCCGACTCGGACGGGGACCGGCGGATCGGGAGCGACGCCTGGAAGATCGTCCCCGAGCTCGACCGCGGCGGTGACGAAGCCCTGATCGACAAGCGCTACGGCGACGCGTTCGAGGAGACGAACCTCGAGGAGGTCCTGGCGGATGCCGGCGTCGGGCGGCTGGTGGTCGCCGGCGCCCAGACCGACGCCTGCATCCGCTCAACCATCCACGGCGCCTTCACCCGCGGGTACGACGTGACCCTGGTGGGCGACGCCCACACGACCGAGGACTACACCGAGTGGGGCGTCCCTGCGCCCGAGGTGGTGATCTCGTTCACGAACATCTACTGGACCGACCAGGCGGCACCGGGGAGGACGGCGGCCGTCGTGGACACCGCGGACGTGTCATTCGGGAGCTGAGCGGCACGAGGCGGTTGCGCGGATCTCGGCCACGGCACAGGGAACTTGGATGCACCGGTTCACGGTCCCGGTTGCGATCCTCATGGCGGCGGTGCCACGGAGCCGGCCACGCTGCCGGCGGCGATCTGCGACGTCGGCGGGATGGGCTTCGCCTACTCGGCAGGCTCCCTCGGCACCGGCACCCACACCATCACGGCGCGGTTCAACGGCGGCGACACGCTGGCTTCGTCCACCAGCGCCCCCGTCGTTGCCCATCGTCTACGCCGGCAAGGACGGGTACCGGGACACCGTCATGCTTGGCGGCACCCTCGACGAGCAGGCCGCCGTGACCATCCGCGTGTACTCGACCGGGGGCTGGCTCAAGCTCACATGGCCGCTGGGGAGCAAGGCCCTCGGCACCTACGGCGTGACGTGGAACGGCACCACGGCCAGTGGAAGCAAGGTGGCGGCGGGCACGTACCTCGCGAAGGCCACCTTCAAGGACGCGCTGGGCCACACCAGGACCATCGCGGGCACGTTCACCGTCAGCCGGCGGCAGGCGAGATGGGTGGACGGCCACGGCTTCACCAACCGGGAACACCCGGGCACCTTCCACCAGGTTGATGCTGCAACGGGGCACTGGGTGCACCAGGTCCCGCTTCCCGAATACTCGAAGTTCGACATGGGGTTCGGGATCGCCAAGGCGTCGATCACGAGCAGCCGGATGTTCCGGGTGCTCATCTACTGCACCCAGACCTGGGGCGACGCGTGGGACGTCCACCGGCTCAAGGCGACGTACACCTACGCGGCCTGGAAGTAGGCGGCACGGGCCGCCGCGCGGGCCGCCGCACGGGCCGCCGCACGCACAGGGGCACGCCTGGGACAGGGGCACGTCTGGGTTCTTGACAGGAACCCGCTCGCTGGGGAGAGTGCGGCATCCGCTTCCGAACCCGATCTGCCGAGGTGCCCCGTGCGCTCCGACCACGCGTCCCGCCGCCGTGCCGTACCCGCGGGAGTGCCCAGCCGGGTCCTCGCGCTCGCCGCGAGCACGAGCCTCCTGGCCTCGCTGCTCCTGGCGGTCCCGGCCGCAGGTGTCGTGACGACGCTGTACGTCGCCCATGCCGCCGCAGACGAGACGGGCACCGCGTCCGGCTGCACGACGCCGGACTTCACCACGGCGTCCCTCAGCGACAGCGCCGCGATCCAGGCGGCCGTGGACGACGCAGCCGTGAACGCGGCCATCACCACCATCCACATCTGTGGCGACGCCCAATGGAACCTCACCGCCACCGTCCACGTGGACAAGGACGCCACCTACAGCCTCTCCTTCGACGGCGACGGGAGGTCCGGCGCAAGCGCCACCGTGATCGACGGAGCCGATGCCGTGCAGCTCTTCCAGTCCACCGTCTGCGGGACCAGCTGCGGATCGACGTATGACGCTGCGCACCTCACGTTCAGCCACGTGAGGCTCCAGAATGGACTCGGCGCGCCGTACTACATCAATGACTACCTCCAGGCCTACGGCATCACGCGGGGTGGGGCGGTGGGAGCCGACGGCGGGGCCGTCCACCTTGTCGATGTGGAGGTGGACAGTAGCTCGGCGCAGTGGGGCGGCGCCATCCTGGCCGATGCGGTCACGGTCACGGACAGCGTCCTCGACGGCAACACCGCCTCCGCAGCCGCCGGCGCCATCTACTCCTGGGGCGCGCTGGCCATCACCGGCAGCACCTTCACCAACAACACCTCGACCGCCAGCGCCGGCGCCGTGCTCGCCAGGTCCACCACGATCAGCGGGAGCGCATTCCGGCACAACCGCGCGCTGGTGGCGCTGCCCGACGTCCCCACGTCTGAGGCCGGGGCGGTCCTGATCGACAACTACGCCTCTGCCTCGGCAAGCACCATCACCGACACCGAGTTCACCGACAATTCCGCGACCTATGGCGGCGGTGTGGAATCGTCTGGGCCACTGGAGGTCACCGGCAGCACGTTCGATGCCAATGGCGCGGGCGGGGCGGGCGCGGCGATCTTCCGTTTCGCCGGGTCAGCCGGCAGCGTCACGGTCACGGACAGCACCTTCACCACCAACCACTCCGACGGGAGCGGCGGCGCGGTGTACGTGGGCGATGGGCTCCTCACGCTCGCGGGGACGACGTCTTTCAGTGGCAACTCTGCCGATATCAACGGCGGCGCGGTCTGGGGCGGCGCCACTGTCGAAGCCGGCGCGGCCGTCTTCGATGCCAGCACGGCGTTGCACCACGGCGGGGCGATCTACGCCAGCGGCCCAGTGACAATCGATGGTGGCTCTCTCACCGGCAACTCGGCAGGCTCCTCCCTCAGTGACTTTGGCGGGGCGATCTACGCCAACGGCGCGGTGACCCTCACGAACGCCCTCGTATCGGGCAGCAGCGCAGGGAACGGCGGCGCCGTCTACGCGGCCAATGGCTTCGGCATCTCCGTGACCACCAGCACGCTCACCGCCAACCACGCCGACCCGACGAGCGGCCAGGGCGGCGCGCTCTACACCCACGGCAACGTCGAGATCACGCGCAGCACGGCGAGCGAGAACACGGCTGCCAGCGGCGGCGCGCTCTTCATCTGGGGAGACGTGACCGCCACCAACTCCACCTTCGCCGCCAACTCCGCCTCGGGCGGCGGCGCGCTCTATGCCCTCACCTCGGGCACCCTGCGAAACGTCACGTTCAAGGGCAACACGGCGGGCGACTACGGAGCCATCGAGGGCGGCAGTGGACCCGGCTCCCCATCGTGGGCCATCGACGACACGATCTTCGGCGCCGCCTCCGACGGCTGCAGCTTCCTGGGCGGCGGACCTGTCGGCAACGGGAACCTGACGGCGGCCGGCGGATGTCCGGGCACCGCCACCACCGCTGCGGCGCTCGCCCTGGGCGTCCTTGCGGACAACGGCGGCCCCACGCAGACCGTCGCGCTCGGTGCGGACAGCGTCGCACTCGACTCCATCGCTCCGGTCGCTGACGCGTGCGGAACCGCCGCCGACCAGCGCGGCACGAGCCGACCGCAGGGAGCGGGCTGCGACGCCGGGGCGTTCGAGGCCGTGTACGTCGCGCCACCGGCCGACACGACGCCCCCGTCGGCGCCGGGAACCCCGGTCGTCGTCCTGCGCACCGGCGCCTCGCTCACCGGCAGCGCAATCCCCGTCCGGGTCACGTGGGCCGCCTCGACCGACAACGTGGGCGGCTCAGGCCTCGCGGCCACGCCGTACACGCTGGAACGCCGCGAGGGAACGGGCCCGTGGGTTGGCGTCACGACGTACGCGGGGACCTCCGCCGACACCACCGTCGTCGCGGGCAAGGTGACCGCCTTCCGGGTGGTCGCCAGGGACGTGGCGGGCAACCCCGCGACGGGCGTCGCCTCGACGGCCCGCACGTACCTCCTCACCCAGCAGACCAGCGCCGCCGTCAAGTACGGCGGCACCTGGACCAAGCAGAGCAGCGCCCTGTACTCGGGCGGCTCCCTGAAGTACGCGAAGACGGCAGGGAGGTCGGCCTCGTACACGTTCACCGGTCGCGCGATCGCCTTCGTGACAACGAGGGCGGCCGGCCGCGGCAAGGTCGTCATCTTCATCGACGGCATCAAGGTGAAGACGCTCGATACCACGGGCGCCACCGCGTACCGGTGGCTCGCCTGGAGCTGGGGCGGCACCGCCAAGAGCCACACGATCAAGATCGTCGTGTCGGGCACGGCCGGCCGGCCGCGCGTGGACCTCGACGCGTTCGTCGTCATCAAGTAGACCGGCGGTGTTGTGGATCACCTGTGCCTGATCACCGTGGGGCCACTTGACGATCATTCCCAAGCGTCTCGGGCGCGATGTCGATGCCGCCCGGCCAGACCAGCGTCCCGTAGTCAACGCGGACCGCACCGAACAGGCCGTCGTCCGCTGCGATCGGGTCGAAGAGCGGGCCGCGCAGCAGGTCGCGCAGGTCGCGCTCGACCGTGGATCCGTCCGAGAGCGTCAGGCGGACAGTGCGGCCGGCGAGGGGTTCGACAGCGGAGATCTCAAGCATGGGCGGGATCCTAGTCGAGCGGGTCAATCGGCAAGACCGGCACCTGGTGGCGCGCACGATCCCAGTCATCCTCGAGCTCCCTGCGATGGAGAAGTGCCCAGTCCGCCACCATCCCACGTGGTCGTTGTAGTTGATCGTGATCACGATCCCGTAGAACCGGGAGATCTCAGGCATCGCCCGAGGCTCGTGACCGCCGCTCAACGCAGCATCACCAAGGCTTCGCTCGGGCTTACTGCCGGGCCACGCGCCCTTCCTGCTCGAGCCGGGTGGTCTAGCTAGCTCGCCCGCACGAGCGCCGGCCGCGGGTAGGCCTCGACGATGTCCTGCGTGGCCCAGTCCACGTCGGCGCACCAGCCATGGACCGGATCACTGACGAGCCGGCCGAAGACGATGTCCTCGCCCTGGACGAACAGGATCGACTTGTCGGAGGCGGCGATCACCTCGAACGGGGTGGCGTCGTGGATCACGAGGTCAGAGAGGATCAGGCGGCCTGCGCCGTCGAGGTGATTGAAATCGGCCTGGATGGTGATGATGTCGGGGTTCCTCGCCACCGAAGGTCACGCGGTACTGGATTGAGCTCCGGTTCCGACAGGATGGTGTCGAGGCGGATGGCCGTCAAACCGTGAAGGTTGCAGTGCCCGGGCGGATCGCCGGGTTCGTCGGTTGGCTCGATCCGGCCCCCCGGCATCGAGCACTTGCCCAACCGTCGTCCATCGGACCCTGTTGTTGCGAACCGACGCCACGGACCCGCTCGGTGTGCTTCGGATGTCCGGGCGATGCCTCGAGGACCCAGACCGTCCGATTTGCCGGATCGATCGCGTACAGAATCCTGGCGCCGCCGGTGAGCTCGTACTGCCACTGCTCTACCGGCCTGCCGGCCACGGTTGTCGTGCTTGCACTGCCTCGAAGCTGGTGCTGTCGCTCCGAGCGCATCATCGGGTCGGCCTCGAGTTGCTCGAAGGCCTTTCGAGTTGGACCGGGGAACTGGCTGGTCAACTGCTCCCAGCCGTCGGCCGGCTCGCTTCCGTCGAACCGCAGCGTCCAGCCGCCTGCGGGAGGTGGAGGCGGAACTCGTCCGCCGCGCCTCGTGGCCACGGGGTGACTATCCCTTGGGGCGGGACACGATCGCGCCAGCGCCGGGGTGATCCCGGCGCATTGCAGCAGCGAGCCGCGGGTCAGCGTGCACGAGGGCGGAGGTCTTCCACTCGCGGAGCAGCACCGAGACTGGTGTGAGGGTATGGAGTTCAATCGCCGCTGCAGTCGTGGCGACGAACTCGGTCGCGAACGTCGCGCGATCCTGCTCCGGGAGGAACGACAGCCACGGCAGGACCGAGGGGTCCATGAGGCTGCGACGAATCGACACATCGCCGATCACGGCAGACACGAGCCGGGTCAGCACCTCGACGCTCTCGAGGAGCTCCTCGCGGCGGTCAGCCGTGCCGATCACGAGGTCCGGCCCATCCCGGCGCTCGAGAAGAATGTCCGACTCCATCGCCTGGTCTGCCACTCGCTTGGCATCCCGTTGAAAAGAGCTCCAGGTCGTCGATGGCATGACGTTCGCTGCGGTCATGGCCGGATCGTAGTTCAGGACAACTTCTGAAGTCAAGACCTCGGGAGCGGGAGCGTGGTGGAGGTGATCGCCGACATGGTGTCAAGCGCGACACCTGCTCGACGTCGCCGGCCACGTTGCAGAACACGGGATCGCCGAGGATGAGATCGACCCCGAGTAACCGTCAGGCAGTCGCATCGTCCTTGAGCTTCGGCGCGACGTTGGCGGTCATGACGTGACGACCGCCGATGCGGGATGCTCGATCACCCGGAACCCCACCGAACGGGCCACGCGGGCGACGTCATCGGGAAACGGAAGCCCGTCGAGCAGCACGCCCTTGCTGCGTGGCGAGAGGAGCTCGATCCCGATCACCTCACCATCGACGGCGTAGTTGATGCCCCGTGCGTCGTCGAGGCGGACCTGGTGGTCCCACGGAGCGTCGCTGATCCTGAGGTAGGCAGCATCGACAGCTTCGTCGTATTCGAGCAGCATCGCCGTGCGCGGAACCTGCGAGGTGCCGGCGATGCGCGCTGCCCTCGCCCGGGCGTCGGTGCGCGAGTAGCGCTCGGCGTACGGGCTTGCGACGGCACGGCTGAAGTCGTACTCCGGTTCGATGTCCGGATCAACGACCGGCTTCCTGGTAGTCATGGCGTTCAAACGGCGTTGCTCGCCGCGCACTGATGATTCGGATGCGCCGCCGTTCCGAGAAGACGACGACAAGAAGTCTACCCGTCGATGACAAGCCGATGATCACGTCGCGAGATTCAGCGGCCAAACTGGTGTCCCTGAGCAAGCGGGCGAGACGATCGCCGAATACGGTCGACGCCTCATCGAACGTCACTCCGTGCTTACGACGACTGGCTCGCGCCTTGTGCACGTCCCATTCGAACTCGATGTCATCCACGGGCCGCCCCTGAGGAGGCGGGTGCCGGAACGATGACAGGGTCTGCTTATGTGCGACTCATCGGCGACGCACCGCTAGTGCCCGGGCGCGCCGGTCAGGCCGGCTGGCGCGGACGCAGGAACGCGGCGGGCACACCTGCGCCAGGCACGAACCCCGGGGGCACCGTCGGCGCGGTAGAGTCGGGCGTCGGCCTGCGCCGGCCGGGCGACGATCGAGGGAAATCGTGCCGATCCACGACGAGGAGCTTGACCCGGTGGTGCGCCACAGCGAGATCGCCAGCGGCAGGGTCTGGAGCCGATCGCCTCGAACCCAGCTCGCAGCGTGCGAGGACATCGCGTCGGGCGCGGTCCCAGCCCCGGGCAACGTGCCCCGACGGGCGGTCGAGCGGATCGCCGCCATCGTGGCGGCCCAACCCCAGGCGCCGCCACCGCCCAAGCCGACGACGAAGCGCGCGAAGGCCCCTGCGCCGATGGCGTGCCCCAGGCACGGCAGCCGATCGATCCAGGAGTTCGAGGACAACGCGGGCAAGCGGCAGTGGTTCTGCGCGGTGGCGACGTGCTCGGAGTGGGGAACCCGGAAGGGCTGACCCGCGCTGCGGTGGTCGAGGCAGCCCGATCGCTTGACCCAACGGTTCGTGGATCGCGCGCTACGGCGAGATCGCCATCGTGGCCCGATGGGCATCGATCCCGGTGCGGCCACCAACCCGCCCACATAGGGTCGCCCATTCGCCGCGAGCCCGGGTGTGCACACGGCCCGCGCGGGCGCCCGGGCGCGACGTGAAGCTCACCAGTGCGTACGCCGTTGCCGGCTCTGGCGGGGCCGGCTTCCCGTAGGCTGCCACCCATCGCTCGGCCCGCCTGAGGTCGCCAAGGAGAAGGCCTGTGTCCCGCGGCAGGTTCTGCACGCGCGCGAGCAACGTGTCCTGCTGGACAAGGTTCGCGGCGAGCAGCGCTTCGGCGAACTCGTAGTCCTTGTCGCGACCGGCACCGAGCTTCGCCCCAACGCAGTCGTGCGGCTCGAGGCAGTAGGCGACGGCTCCGTTGGCGTCCGGAGGCGAGAAGCGAATGAGCCGCTGCTCCCAGCCGGTCGGGGGCTTCGACGTGACGCGATCCACAGCATCGGCGAAGTAGCCATTCGTTTCCGCAAAGCGTGATCCTTCACCCAGGTAGATCTCGATGCGATCGATGACTTCACGGTCTTGGATCCGGTACGGCGTGATGTCGCCCTCACGAGAGCGCGTCGCCTCCTTGGGCAGGCGCTGATCGTCGAAGGAGCCCAGGATCGCGGCCGACCCCACAACCAGGAACTCAAGCTCGCGCGTGATGTCCGAGGCGGCGCGGAGCACGTGGGCCAGCTCTGCCCGCCTCACGATCCGTTCCCTCGCGACCGCGTCCTGCTGAAGCTCTCGATCACGCGCCGGCGCTCTGCGTCCCCGAGGAGCCCTCCGAACGGCGAGTTGGCCCGCAGCTCGCGCGCCTCGGGGTCCGTGGACGTGAGGACCCGCATGACGGCTTCGGGTCCCTGGCCGATGATCTGTTGCCATCGGAGCAGCCAGGAGCGACCGTCCATGTCGCTGCTGAGCAGGAGCGCCAGCCGTTCCCGCCCGTGGTGAAGCGCGCGATCGGGATCCTGGGCGATCTTGCCGGCCACGACGCGGCCAAGCCAGAGTGATCGGACCTGGTCGGCGGTCATCGGTCCGCCGTTCGTCCCCGCCCCGCGGGTGCGCAGCGCCTCCACGTCAGCGCGCCGGATGCGGCGGTGCGTCCCGGCGAGCGTGTAGGGCAGCTGGCCGCGATCGCAGAGCTTCACGACATGCATAGCGGTCGTGCCAAGGATCGCGGCGACCTCACCCGTCGTGAGCAGGTCCTCAGGCGACGTTCCAGCCACTCTCATTGCGTGCTTGTAGCCTCAACAATCCCAACAGTTACAGACGTAGTGTGGAGCGCTCCGGCGATGCCGTCAACTGTTTGGATTGTTGAGATTGAATCGTCCACGACCGCTCGCACCCCGGCACCCTACCGCGACGTGCCTACGTGCGACTCAACGCGATGCGCGGCGGCCTCGCGTCCAGCGGCCGGTAGGTCGAGGGGCTCGCGCGGTAGGGCGGGAGCGTCAGCCGCCCGAGCAACCGCCGGTCCGGTCGAGCCATGACTTCAGGCCGTGGCTCGCGAAGAAGCTCGTGTGGAAGACGGCCTCGATCACCAAGCTCGCGTACAAGGTCTACGACTACTACTCGACCACCTATGCCGATGTGTCCGCCTCCGCGCGGTACGCCGGGGGCGTGGAGCTGTACGGCAACATCCTCGACGAGGGCGCCTGGGTCCAGTACCGCTTCACCGTCCCGACCGCTGTGAAGTACGGGACGTTCACGTTCGCCGCGATCGGGAAGCCGCGCAGCGGGTACAGGGTGCCGTACCTCTCGGCCGGGAGCTACGGGTCCGACACCGAGGACGCCGAGCGATGGGTGGGCCGCTCGTACGCGTGGTACGGGACGTCGTTCTCGGGCGCGTCCCACATGACCGCGAGCCACAAAGTGGACTGCTACGTCACGATCCTTGGCGCGAACTACGGGCTGTACGACGTGGCGAAGGTGCGGCTGACCTACCGGTACGCGGTGCTGCGGTAGGACTCGATCGGATCCCCGAGCAGCAACCATTCCCGCGCCCGAACCAGCGATTGCCCCACTCGCGCGCCCGCCTGCAGGGATGGGGATCCGCTACCGTCAACGAGTTGAAGTTGTCCGCTCTGGACCGCAATCGCTCATCCCTAGGAGGCCCATGGGAGCCAAGGACTCCGTCCTTACCGGGTCCGCCGGCGAGCACTACGTTCTCTACCGGCTGCTCGAAC
>JBAXFC010000090.1:0-9964 GCA_037140135.1 Chloroflexota bacterium | reverse complement strand
CTCGCCGGCCGCGGCCTCGCCGGCGGCCCCGGCGCCCACCCAGTAGCCCGTCCCGCCGATGTCGATGCGCTCGATGGCGGTGCCGGCACCGGCGAGGCCGCGTCGGACCTGGCCCAGCGGGAGTCCGGTCCAGCGCGCGAGGTCGGCGTCCGTGGCGGGCCCATGGCTGGTGACGAAGCGGCGCGCGAGGTCGGTGAGGGCGTCGTCGCGGTCCCGATCGGGGGTCTTGGGCAGCCACTCGTCAGCGAGCCCGATCGCGGGCTGCCCATCGCCGGTGCCCACCAGCACGATGACGCCCGAGAGCGCCAGCCAGAAGATCAAGTGGTAGCCGCGCTGGGCGTCCACCGCAACCCCGGCCTCCGCGAGCATGGCAAGGAACGCCGGCCGGGCGAGTGACTGTCGTCCGGCGAGGGCACGCTCGGTGGCCGCGCGGGCGTTCCTCGTGTCGTCGCCCGTGATGTCGAGCGCCGCCCGCCGCTTGGCCGTCGCCGCGAGCAGCCGCTCCCCGGTGAGTGCGAGCAGCCAACGAAGGTCCGCGGCAAGCACCAGGTGCAGCGTGCCGCGGAGGGGCCACGACCGGACGAGCTCGCCCGCGGCGAGTGCTGCCACGACGTCCGTCTCGGTCAGGCCCCCGGCGCGCAGGCCGACGGACCAGCGGACGCCGGGCGCGTCCTGGCCCTGCATCGCGAGCATCCGCGCGACGACCTCGGCGGGGGTGGCCGGCTCGGACGCGCCGATGCGCTGGGCGGCGAGGCGGAGGGTGGTGATCCGGTCGCGGTCGGCGGCCGCGGGCGTGCGCATCGGGTGAGTATTGCCGGGATCGGCGCGGGCCCTACCGGGTCGCGCTCCGCATCGCGTCCACGTTCTCGAGGGGCGTGGCCGCCGGGATCTCGCACCCGGCGCCCGCGATCCACCGGGGCCCCGCCGCGATACGGCATGCCGCGAGGCGCACGCGGACCGTCTCGGGTGTCGCGTTCATCAGCTCCGAGACCGGGTTGAGGTTGCCGAGCAGCACCTGGTCCGGCCCCGCCGCCGTCCGCGCCTGCGCGAGGTCCACCGGTGAATCGAGGTCCACGATGTCGGCCTCGAGCGCCGCCATCCGCTCCACCAGCCGGCTGGTGTTGCCGCAGATGTGCAGCCGGACGCGGGCGCCCATCGCATGGATCGCCTCGACCAGGCGCCGCTCGTGCGGCCAGACGACCTCGCGGTAGATCGCAGGCCCCACGAGGCTTGCCGCCGCATCGCCCACGCCGATGAGGTCGGCGCCCGCATCCACCTGGGCCTGCGCGAAGCGGATCGCGACCTCCGTGGTGAACGCGAGCAACTCCTCGATGAACGAGGGGGCATCGGAGAAGTCGAGCATGATCGTGCTGATGCCCCGCAGGTCCGCGGCCTCGGCGCACGGTCCCTCGACCCAGCCCTCGACGAGGCGCGTCCGGCCGGGCCCTGCCCGGAGCTGCTCGATCGCGCGGATGCGGTCGGTCATCCGCCCGCCGGAGAGCGGATCCGGCACCCGGAGCGCGGCCAGCGCGCCTGGATCGGCGAGAAGCGGGGACCGGTCATCGAGCGCGGGCGGCTGGTCCGGGAACCACGCGACCGCGGCGCCGAGGTCGCAGGCCTCGCGGGCAGGATCGGAGATCGCGGACACGTGGTCGAAGCCGAAGCGCTCCGCAACCGCGGCCTGGGCTCGAACGAGGGTCAGGTGGTCCGTGCAGTAGTCGCGGTACGGGACGCCGGCCAGGCGCGCGGCGAACATCATCGTGATCGGCATGAGCGGCAGCCGCTCCACCGGCCGGCCGGCCAGGTGGGCCTCGACGAGATCGCGGGGCGTCATCGACACCGGTTCGTCGCCCGCGGCCCGTGTTCCGCCATCCATGCCCAGACGGTACCGCCATCGCCCGGCACCCGTATCCTCCACGCCATGACCGCCGCCCCTTTGCCGACCGACGTGCGCCGGCTCGCCCCGTTTCCCGTGCGCGCCGTGCGGCCCGGCGGCTGGATCGCGGACCAGCTGCGTGCGGACCTCATCGATGGATTCGTCGGCAACCTGGACCGGCTGGCGCCGGACCTCGTGGTGGACGACGACATCTACGGACGGGACCGCCTCAACGCGCAGACGCCGGAGAAGGATCTCGGCGCCATGTTCGACAAGCCTTCTGATGCTGTGCAGACGGCCTGGTGGAACAGCGAGACGCAGGGGAACTGGCGCGAGGGCTGGATCCACCACTGCTTCTGGGCGGGCGAGATCGCGCACGTGGACGCCGCCCGCACCTGGGTGGAGCGGATCCTGGGCACGCAGGACGCCGACGGGTACCTCGGCATCCACGCACCGGATCTGCGCTACCCGTCGGGCGGCGACACCGCCGAGCTCTGGGGCCAGACGACGCTGCTGCGCGCGCTCCTCGCGTATCACGGGCACACCGGCGAGGCCCGCGTGCTCGAGGCGGTCCGGCGCGCGGTCGATCGGACAATGGCGGGGTACCCGATGGACGGCGGCCCGGGCGGGGGGCCTGGCGCCCACGGTGCCGCCGCCGCGCTCCGGCCGTTCGCGATCACGGCCGAGCTTGGCGGCGTCCTCCACGGTCTCGTCTTCACCGACGTGTGCTGGGAGCTCGCGGCGCGCACCGGCGATGCCCGCTACCTCGCGTATGCAGCGTGGCTCTACGGCGAGCTCGCGCTCACGCCTGGTGCCCTCGCCGATGTCCAGGCCGCGGCCCTGCTCGATCCGGCGCTCGGCTTCCGGTCCCACGGCGTCCACACCTACGAGCACCGGCGGGCGCTCACCGTTGCGGCTGCGGCTGTTCGCTCCGGAGCCGCGCCCGCCCGCGCCGACCTGCCGTTCCCTGCGCTCGAGGCCGCCTACGCCCGCAAGCTCGCCGCCGCCCGAACGCCCACCGGCGCCCCCAACGGCGACGAGTGGTGCCACACAAAGGGCTCCGCCGACACCACCGGCTACGAGCACTGCTCGGTGGTGGAGCTGGTCGCGTCGTTCGCGATGCTCGCCGAGGCCACGGGCGACCTCGCGGCCGGCGACGACATCGAATCCCTCGTGTTCAACGCGGGCCTGGGCGGGCGCGACCCGGTCGAAGGCGGTGTCGCCTACCTCAAGACCGACAACTCCCGCTCGATGGAGCGCGTCGCCGGGTTCCGCCCTCCGGCGCCGCCGCCCGCTGCGCCGCAGACGCGGTACATGTACTCGCCCCTCCACCGGGAGGCCGCACTCTGCTGCACGCCGAACGCGGGCCGGCTGCTGCCGTTCTACGCGCGGTACCAATGGCTGCGGGCCGACGGGCCGACGGGGCCGGGAGGCGGCGCGACCACGCCCGAGATCGTGGCGCTGCTGTTCGGCGCGTCGGTGCTGGCCACCGAGGTGGACGGGGTGGCGGTCGAGCTGCGCCAGGAGACGGCGTTCCCGGCCGATGGACGGGTGCGGTTCACGGTGACGGCCGCCGCTCCGCTCGAGTTCACGCTCGTCCTGCGGCGGCCGCGGTGGGCCGGGTCGGTCCGCGTCGATGGCGTGGGCGCGGAACGGGTCGACGAGCACGGCAACGCCATCCGTATCGCGGGACCGTGGGCGGCCGGGCGAACCGTCTTCGACGTCGATCTCGCGATGGAGCCCGAGGTGCGGCGGGTGCGTGGCGGCAGAACGGTGGTTGCGGTTGGCCCGGTGCTCTTCGCGCTGCCGCTCCCCGGCCGCCGCGAGCACTTCCGGACGTTCGAGGTCCCCGGCCTCGCGCCGTTCCACGACGTCCTGGTCCACCCGGCGGGCGGGCCGGTCGATCTCGTGGTGCCGGTTGGCTCCCTGCTGCAGACGGCCGCGCTTCCGCCCGACGCCGAGGCCGCCCGCGCTCCCCACGCGTGGCAGCGCCGCGCGCTCGCGGTCCGGGACCAGGTGCTCGTCCCGATGGCCGCCACCACGCTCCGGCTCACCGTCTTCCGCGCCCGGTGACGTGGTGAAGGGGCGCCCCGCGGCGGCGGACCGCCGCTTCACGAGCCCCGCCATCGAGCAGCGGATCCGCACGGCCGCGGCCCGTATCGCCGATCCTGGGCTGCGCCGGCTCCTCGAGAACACGCTCCCCAACACCCTCGACACGACGGTGGAGCAGGCCGGCGATGACGCCCGCCCCGACACGTTCGTCCGGACCGGCGACATCGAGGCCATGTGGCTGCGAGATTCGACGTACCAGGTCTGGCCGTATCTCCGGTCGGCCCCCGACGACCCCGCGCTCGATCGCCTCCTGCGCGGCGTCCTCCATCGCCAGGCCGCGTGCGTCCTGCTCGACCCGTACGCCAACGCCTTCATGTCCGATGCGCGGCCGAGCCGCTGGGCCATCGACGAGACCCTGATGCTCCCCGGTGTCCACGAGCGCAAGTGGGAGCCGGACTCGCCGGCTGCGTTCTTCCGGCTGTCCGCCGGGTACGCCGGCGCAACCGGCTCGCTGCGCCCCCTCGATGGCGAGTGGCGCGGTGCCCTCGAGCTCGCCCTCGCCACCCTGCGGACGGAGCAGCGCCTGGCAGGCACGAGCCCTTACCGCTTCCGCCGGCCAACCGACAACCCGCTCGACAACCTTCCCTGCGATGGGGACGTCGCCCCGACCCGCCCCAACGGGATGGTCCACGCCGCCTTCCGCCCGTCCGACGATGCCTGCGCCCTGCCGCTCAACGTCCCGGTGAACCTCGCCCTGGCCGCCGCCCTCGAGGCCGTCGCACCGGTGGCCGTCGCGGTCGGCGCGCACGGATCGTCGGCCGAGGCGCTCTCCCTCGCGCGCGAGATCCGCGAGGCGGTGGCCCACGACGGGGTCATCGGCCGGGCGGACCGCACCGGCCCCCGTTGGGCCTATGAGATCGACGGCCTCGGTGGTGTCATCGACATGGACGACGCCAACGTGCCGAGCCTGCTGGCGCTGCCCTACCTCGGGGCCTGCGATCCGGCGGATCCCGTCTACGCGGCGACGCGCCGCTGGGTCCTCTCCCCGGCGAACCCGTGGTGGCTCTGGGGCCGACACGGCGACGGGATCGGCTCACCGCACACGGGACCGGACCACATCTGGCACATCGCGGTGGCCATGCGCGGCCTCACGGCAACCTCGGACGCGGAGCGCCTCGCCGCTGTCCGGCAACTCGAGGACACCCACGCCGGGACCTACCTCGCCCACGAGTCGTACGACTCGGACGATCCGACGATCTTCAGCCGCGCGTGGTTCGCCTGGGCCAACTCGCTGGCGGGCGAGCTCCTCGAGACCGCGGCGCTGGACGGCCTGCTCGCCTGACGTCGGCAGCGCCCCCTCGCCCTACCGGCGCCCCCGCCCCGAAGAAGCTGCAGATGTCCGCTGTGCGGTCGTTGGCGCGCGATTCGCGTTCAATTGCCCGCCACGCGACCGGATGCAAGCGAATCGGCCCGAATCCGGGCCCTCAGCCGTAGCTCCGGCGCACGAGTGACCGCACAGCGGGCAAATGCAACAAACCGCGCCCCGGCACGCGGCCGCGGGCGCCGTCGCGGTCGGGGCGAGGTGCTCATCCCGGTGGCGGCCACGACGCTCCGCCTCGCCGCCTACTCAGCCACGTGTCAGATCCGGCTCGCTGCCGCGTGGCATTCCGCCCGAATCGTCATTCCTGCTGAATGCGCACGCTCGTCTGGGGCTGATCCAACACTCCGCTGAGTTGCGGTGCGGCAAGCGCTCCCGGATCCCTCTCAGCGGCCGTCGGTTCGACCAGCCGCCGCGCCGCTCTCAGCCGGGCCCACGCTCCGCGCCTGGCTACCACCAGACTGGGTGTGCGCGAAGCTGGTCTCCCACGGGCCATGGTTGATCGGTGGAATGCTCCGCCGTCCAGCAGGAAGTACAGCGCAGCACCCCGCCGGTGGGGTCGGTCTCGCCAAACGGGATCGTCTGGTTGCAGTGGCAGCCGCACTCGCAGTCCACGAGCAGGTTGGGGTGGGGTGGTCCCGTGAACCAGCGCAAGCCTGGACGAGGGTCGAGACCATCCCGGTGTGCGGCCTGCCAGCGGGCGTCGTCCCATGCCTCGGGCCACCCCTGCTGGAACCAACGCCGGTGCCAGGCGTCTGCCGCGCAAACCCGATACTCGCCGCCGAGCGTGGTAGTGCCGATCGCGAGCGCCGACCGCCCGTGCTCGCAACTCGCACGGTTCAGCTCGCCGTGATCGCTCCCGTCATGCTCGGGATATGCGTAGCCCAGCGGTTGCGGCGTCTGTTCCCAACGACCGCGCACCCGGGCGGCCACCGCACCGGCGCGGACTCCATCGACGAATCGATGCAGGCGTAGGAATCCTTCGTGCTCGTCGCACACGACCAGGCCGCCGTCAGCGCTCCCGATCGTCGGCCCCAGGAGGACGGAAGCAGGCGCGCAGGGTCGATAGGGCATTGAGGTGACGGGCACGTGCGGTCGCGGAGCGCCGCAGGCGAACCCGGAACCGATGTCCGAACCGCTTGTCCGGCAGCTGAGTCCGATCCCATCTCCGGCGAGGTCGCAGACCCAGCGTGCGGTCGGGGCGGCGAGAAGCGCCGACAATGTCTCGTCGACTGCGCGCAATGCGGGCGACGTCAAGGCGGCCGGGGCCGGCGGCACCACGACCGGCTCCCCGCGCCGCGCCGGGTCCTGCCTCCGAAACCACCGCATGACGCTCACCTCATCGTCTTCCGGCATGGCGCGACCCAGGACCCGAACCTAGCCTGCCGCGTCCACCCAGGGCAGTGCCTCGACCGCCGCGCGAACCCGTGCCCAGAGCGGGGCCGGCCCGAAGCGGAACGGGTCGTCGCACGGGAGCCCCGTCTCGGCCTCCGTGGCGGCGATCACGCGCCGCGCCTCGTCCGGATCCGCGATGAGCGACGTGTTCAGCGCCACCGCCACCACGCGCGACGGCGCGACGGCCCCCGCGATCCGCTCGTGCAGATCGACGAGGTACGGCAGCGGCGCCAGCGGGAACACCCGGTCCGGCACGTGCGTGAAGTCGTGGTCGCCCAAGCCTGGCTTGTGGACCAGGATCATCGCGTGGGGCGTCGCCCCGTGGATCAGCCCCAGGGTCACCGCGGAGTACGCCGGGTGGTCGATGGACCCCTGGCCCTCCACGAACAGCCAGTCGCCGCGTGCCTCGCCGTCCTCGACGAGCCACTCCACGGTGCCGTTGAGGAAGTCGCTGATCAAGCGGTCCACGGCCACGCCCCAGCCCGCGATCATCATCCCGGTCTGGCCGGTGGGCACGAAGACCGGGCGAACACCGTCCTCGGCCGCCGCGCGCACCAGCTCCAGCGATACGGACATCTTGCCCACGGCGCAGTCCGAGCCGACGGCGAGGATGACCCGCTTGCCGGGCAGGTGGCGCCGGCCCACCGCGCAGTCGCGCCGCTCCGGCGGCCGCCGATAGTCCGTGATCGTCACGCCGGCGTCGGCAGCAGCCGCGGCCAGCTCGGGATCGTCGCCCAGGAACGTGTGCAGCCCGGACCGGATCGAGAGCCCGGCACCGATCGCCGTGAGCAGCAGCGCCCGCCACTCGGGCGGCAGCGCCCCGCCCGTCGGCGCGATGCCGATGAGCAGCGTGGAAGGCTCCAGCGCGAGCCCCTCCTCGAGGGTGGCCAGGATCGGCACGTCGTACCGTTCGCCGATCCACTCGGCGATCGAGCGGCCCGCGTTGGCCCGGTCGATGACCGCGACCACGTGGTCCGACCCGTATCGGATGACGCCGAAGGCGGTCTTGGCATCGCCGAAGGTGAGCTGGCCGTCGGCCAGGATCAGGATCCGCTCGCTCACAGGATCTTCGCCAGGAAGGACTTGGTCCGGTCCTCGGTGGGGTTGCTGAAGAAGTGCTCGGGCGTGCCCTGCTCCACCACGCGACCCTCGTCCATCATCACGACGCGGTCCGCAACCTCGCGCGCGAAGCCCATCTCGTGGGTGACCACGATCATCGTCATGCCCTCGCGGGCGAGCTCCTTCATGACCTCGAGCACCTCGCCGATCATCTCGGGATCGAGCGCGGACGTGGGCTCGTCGAACAGCATCAGGGCAGGCTTCATCGCCAGCGCCCGGGCGATCGCCACGCGCTGCTGCTGGCCACCGGAGAGCTGCGCCGGGTAGGCATCCTGCTTCTGCGCGAGGCCCACCCGCGACAGGAGCGCCTTGCCCATCTCGACCGCCTCGTCGCGGACCATCCCACGGACCTGGGTGGGCGCCTCGATGATGTTCTCGAGCGCGGTCTTGTGCGGGAACAGGTTGAAGCGCTGGAAGACCATGCCGATCTCCTGGCGCTGCACGGCGATGTTCGCCTCCCTGTCCTCGACCAGCTTGCCGTTGACCTCGCGGTAGCCGATGAGCCTGCCGTTCACCAGGATCCGCCCGGACTGGATCTTCTCGAGGTGGTTCACGCAGCGGATGAACGTCGTCTTGCCCGAGCCGGACGGCCCGAGGATGACCACGACCTCCTGGCGCCTGATCTGGAGCGAGACGTCCTGGAGGACGTGGAGCTTGCCGAACCACTTGTTGACGTTGGTGGCGTCCACGACGATGTCGGTCGAGGGGGTCGGCACCCCGCCGATCGCGCCGAGCAGGTCGCGCGACACGGTCACGTCGGTCTGGTGGATGTGGCCGGTCATCGCATGCCCTCCGCCGAGCGGACCACGACCGCGGAGCTGACCGGCATCGGCGGCCGGCGGGAGCCGCGGACGCGCGCCCAGAGCCCTCGTTCAGGCTCGTTGCGCGCCATGCCCGCGCCCAGGCGCTTCTCGATCCTGGACTGGATGACGGCCCAGATCGAGGTGAAGAACAGGTACCAGACGCAGATGCCGAGCAGCGGCTCGAACGGCCTGAGCGTCGTGCCGTAGCGCATCTCCGCGAGCAGCAGCAGCTCGACGACGCCGATCACCGACGCCAGCGACGTCGTCTTGAGCATGTTGTTGAACTCGTTGCCGAGCGGCGGGACGATCACCCGCAGGGCCTGCGGCAGCACGATCCGCGACATCGTCTTGCGCGGGTTCATGCCCAGGGACTTGGCGGCCTCCGCCTGGCCCGGGTCAACCGACAGGATGCCCGCGCGGATGATCTCGCTCATGTAGGCACCCTCGTTGACGCCGAGGGCAAGCGTGGCGGCCACGAAGGCGCCGCCGAAGAGCGGCGGGAACATGCCGTAATGGCGGGGGAACATGTCGAAGCCGCCCATCAGAGCCGGCAGGCCGAAGTAGAGCAGCATGATCTGGACCAGCACGGGCGTGCCGCGGAAGAACCAGACGTAGATCCCGGAGACCAGCTTGACCAGGCGGTTCCTGGAGCGGCCGGCCAGCGCGGCGACCAGGCCCAGGAGCACACCCAACCCTTGGGCGAGCACGGCCATCGTGATCGTGATGAGCAGCGCCTGCCACAGCGCGTCACGCCACCCGAAGGTGAACGACAGGAACTCCTGCCAGTCGAAGGTCATGGGCCCGCTCCAAGAGTTCCGGGGGCGGCCGCCGTCGCGGCAACCGCCCCGCGGGAACCGACGCTACTTGAGGAGGACGACCGCGTCCGTCATGCCCCAGTGGTCCACGATGGACTTCATGGTGCCGTCGGCGTACATGGCGTCGATCGCGGCCTGGACGGCCGCCTTCATGCCCGCGTCGTCCTTGCGCATGGCGATGCCGATGGCGACCGGGTCGATCGGCGTGCCGCCAACCTCGAACTTGCCGGCGTTGTCCGGCAGGCTGTTGTAGTAGGCGACGACCGGCGAGTCGGTGGAGTAGGCGTCAACGCGGCCGAGGCCGAGCTGCTGGAAGGCGACGGTGTCCTTCTCGAAGGTCTGGATGTCGATGGTGGGCTTGCCGGCGGCCTGGAGCTTGTCGTTCTCGGCGTTGAGGGCGTCGAGGTTGGTGGTGCCCAGCTGGACGGCCACGCTCTTGCCGGAGAGGTCCTCGAGGGTCTTGATGTTCTTGGGGTTGCCCACCGGCACGAGCAGGCCCTGGCCAACCTTGAGGTAGTCCACGAAG
>JBAXFC010000089.1:0-10008 GCA_037140135.1 Chloroflexota bacterium | reverse complement strand
GAACCCGCCCACGCCATCCCCTGCGTTGCGTCGTGCCTCCAGGGAGAGGATCAGGGTCCCGGTCCCATCCGGCACGGCCGCGACCGCCGTCCCACCGACGGTGTACACGTACTCGTTCCCGGTGGGCTTGCCGCCGGGAACATCGGCAATCGTCCACGTCGCAAGATCCGACGACACCGCCGCGCGGGTGTGGTCGCCCGCCAGCACCACGGCCCGGCCATTCACCACGCCGAGGTAGCTGCCGGATGTCGAGAGCTGGCCGATCTGGACGCTCCTGCACTGGCTCGAGGTGGTGGGCATCGGCGCTGCAGCCGCGTTCACCCCGCCTGCCGTCCAGTCGCCCGCGGTCCACGTGGCACCCCCATCGCCCGACGACCACAGGCGCAACTGCGGGTTGCCGATGCCGACGATCAGGTGGTGGCCGCTGTCGGAGCAGACCCACTCGAGTCCCTCCAGCACCACTCGATCGCCGAGCATCTCGAGGCCCTGGGCCGCGAGCCCCCAGGTCCCCTTGAGGTGCGCGACCTGCTTCCAGGTGCGCCCGTCCTTCGTGGAGAGGACGACGACCTGGGACTTGGCGCTTGCGGAACGGTTGGTCAGCGATCCCGCGACCAGCCATCCGTCCCCACTGGCCACCAGGCCGCGTGGCTGGAAGTTGGCGCCGGTGCCGAGCACCTGCCGGAAGTCCGTGCGACGCCATGTGCGGCCATCAGCGGAGAACCAGGCGAACCCGAGGCCGCTGATGCTCAGGTGATACGCATCCGACACGTTGGCCTCACCCACCACGAGATACCCGTGGGCGCCCACCGCTGCCGCGTCCGCGCGGACCCAGTTCGTGACGTTGTAGGGCCTCGGTGCTTTGACCGACTTGGGCGTGGCCAGCACGGCGCGCGTCCATGACGTGCCGGTGCGGGCGGCGACGACCGCGTTGCCTTTGGCGTCACGCCCGATGGCGAGGGTCGGGCTGGTCTCACCGTCCGGCGTGGAGAAGCGATCCCAGGTCGACGATGCCGGCAGCCCGAAGACGGTGGCTGTCGCAGGCTCGAGGTACTGGACGCCGGCGGGGACGACAACCTCGGGCCCGGAGCCCGGATCCGAGGGTCCCGGCGTCGGCGACGGCGCGGGACTGGGGCCGCCCGGGGCTGTCGAGGTGCCGGGGCTCGCGCTGGCCGTGGGGCCCGCAGTCGAGTCGGTGATCGAGGTCGGCGCCTGCACGGGCGCGCTCGGCGAGGGCCCGGTGGGCGGCGTGGTCGAGCCGCAGGCGGCCAGCATGAGCATGGCGAGGAGAGCCACCGCGCCGCGCGCGGGCCAGGACATCGTCACGTCGTCCCCCGAAAGCAGGATCCGCGCCGCCCTGCCCGGTTGGGCCCCCGGGGCGCTCTCCGATGATGGCACGCCAGGTGACCGAGGCCCGCGCGATCCCGCATCATCATGGGCATGCCTGCTGTCCGGATCCGGGCCCTCGCCGTCGACGTCGATGGGACGCTCCTCGATCCCGCGCATCGCGTCCGGCCGGCCGTTCGGGACGCCGTTGTGCGGCTGGCCGTGGCCGGGGTGCCGGTCATCCTCGCGAGCGCCCGGTTCCCTGGGGCGATGCGCGCGATCCAGGCCGAGCTCGGGCTGCTCGGGGAGCCGATGGTGGGCTGCCAGGGGGCCGTCGTCGGGCGCTGGGTTGGCGACACATTCGAGGTCGCCCACGAGTGGGCGATCCCGGCTGCAGCGACCGTGTCGGTGCTCAAGGTGGCGGGTGCCGCCGGGTTGCCGGTCTCGCGCTTCGGGGCGCACCGGTGGGTCGTGGCAGCCGGGGATCCGATGGCGGCCCAGGAGGCCCGGATCGTGGGCTGCGAGCCTGCAGTGGTCGAGGACCTGGCCGCGGTCGGGGAGCCGGCGGCGAAGCTCACGGTGATGGCGTCCGCTGGCCGGGAGGCGGAGCTGGGCACGATCGCCGCGGCCCTGCCTCCGTCGGTCGTGGGGACCATCTCCCGCCCCGACTACCTCGAGATCGTGGCGGCCACCGTGTCCAAGGCGACAGCGCTGGCGGCGCTGCTCGGGGACCTCGGGCTACCGGTCGGCGAGCTGGCCGCTGCGGGCGACGGCGCGAACGACGTGGCGATGCTCCAGGGAGCGTCGCTTCGGATCGCGATGGGGCATGCGCCGGCGTCCCTGCTCGAGTTCGCCGACTGGGTGGTCCCGTCCAACGGGGAGGACGGCCTCGCGCGCGCGATCGACCGCCTCTTCGACGAGGGGCTGGTGGGCGGGCAGCCCCGGTAGGGTCGCAGCCCGTCCCGCGCCGTCCGCTCCCTCAGGCGGATGCCGGACCGAAGAGGGAGCTGATCTGGTCCTCGTATCCGGCGATCACGGCGCCCTCCTCGAGTCCGCACGCAGCCTCGAGGAGCGTGAAGTGCAACCACCACACGTTGTCGCGGTCATCGTCAGGTGGGTCCGTGCACACGTATGCACCCGCGACGAGCCCCTCCCAGGTGCGGCTGGGCGCCGAGAGTCGCGTACCTGCTGGCAGGCAATCGGGCCGGGTCGTCTGTGTGCCCGGCTGGTCGGCCCACACCGTCGCATCGCGTGGCGATGCACGGTGCACTCGGACAGGCACGAGCGTGACCCAGCATCGCGTCGAGTGTTGGTCCATTGCACGGCATCGTGTGCTCCGCAACGGACCGGCACAAGGGCCCGATCGTCACGTGACCCATTGCGTGACGGTGGACTGACCCCTCGCCCTTGTCCTGTCCCGAACCTGACGCAGCGTCCGGCTTCCGGGCTCCAAGGTGGCGACATCGACCGGAAGACGGGCGCCGAGGGGGCAACTGGACTGCCAGTCACGACTTGGCCCGCAGCGCGGCCATGCGGCGGCCGTCGACCCGGAAAGCTGGACTTCCAGTCACGGTCGGGCCCGCACCGGATCGCCGCCCTCTGCGGCCGGGGGCCCAGCGCCGCCCAGCGCCGCGCCGGACCCTCGCGTATCGTCCGGGCATGCTTGGCGTCTGGCGGCTGCAGCTCCTGCGCGAGGTGGGCAGGCGGGGGACCATCCGCGCGGCCGCGGCCGCCCTCTCGATCACGCCGTCCGCCGTCAGCCAGCAGCTCAAGATCCTCGAGGCGGAGGCCGGGGTCCCGCTCCTCGAGCCGCACGGCCGGATGGTCCGCCTCACCGACGCGGGCGAGATGCTCGTCCGCCACGCGGACACGATCACGGCCGCCATCGACGCCGCCGAGAGCGAGCTCGCGGCAACCCGTGACGAGATCACCGGCACCCTCCGGATCGCCGCCTTCCCCACGGCTGCGCGCGCGATCCTCCCGGGAGTCATCGCCGAGCTCGGCAGCGCGCACCCGCGGCTGCGCCTGACCCTGCGCGACCTCGAGACCGCCGAGAGCCTCGAGGCGCTCCGGCTCGACGAGGTGGACCTCGCGGTCATCGACGTCTACGACGAGGCCACGCAGGTGGTGGAGCCGGGCATCGAGCTCGCGGAGCTGATGGCGGAGCCGCTCTGGATCGCCCTGCCGGCGGGGCATCCCGCCGGGCCCGGCCCGGTGTCCCTCGCGTCGCTCGCCGATGACCCCTGGATCATGGACACGGAGGCGAGCAACATCGGCGGAGCGGTGGTCCGCGCCTGCGCGCGGATCGGCTTCGCGCCCAACGTGCGCTCCAACTGCCGCGACTACAGCGTGATCATCGCGCTCGTGGAGGCCGGGTTGGGCGTGGCGGTCCTGCCCGGACTCGCCCTGCGTGACCGCGGCATCCGGGCGAGGGTCGCCCCGCTCGAGCCGGCGATGACACGCCGCGTCCTGATCGCGGTGAAGTCCGGCCGGCGGGGGCACCCGGCGGTTGCGGCGCTGCTGGCCGCGCTCATCCGGCGCGGCGACGGGCTGCCGCCCGAGGCCGCCTGACGTCCCCGCCTGACGTCCCCGCCTGACGTCCCCGCACACCCGCCAGAAGATCGCAATGGGCGCTACCGTCTCCGGGTGGGATCGTCGTTGGACGCCCAACCGTCGCGCCGCATCCCGCAAGCCGGAGATCCGCCCCGATGAAGCTCGCCGCCCGCATGGCCTCGATCGGCACGGAGATCGCGTTCGAGGCGGCCGCCCGCGCCCGTGCGCTCGAGGCCCAGGGTCGCAGCATCGTCCACCTCGAGATCGGGGAGCCCGACTTCGACACGCCCGCCGGCATCCGCGAGGCGGCCAAGCGCGCCCTCGATGCCGGGAAGACCCACTACCCGCCGTTCTCGGGCATCCCCGAGCTGCGCGCCGCGATCGCCGCCGACACGGCGCTGCGCCGCGGATTCGCCCCCGCGCCCGAGGACGTCTTCGTCACGGTCGGCGGCAAGGGCGTCATGTTCTACGCGATCGTCGCGCTGGTCGATCCCGGCGACGAGGTCATCGTCCCGGACCCGGGCTTCCCGATCTACGAGTCGGTCACCCGGTTCATGGGTGGCGTGCCGGTGCCCATCGGCATCCGCCAGGAGAACGACTTCCGCCTCGATCCCGCCGAGCTCCGGTCGCTGATCACGCAGCGCACGAAGCTGCTCGTCATCAACTCGCCGGCCAACCCCACCGGCGGCGTCCTGGCACGCGAAGACCTCGAGGCGGTCGCGGCCATCGCCATCGAGCACGACCTCGTGGTCCTCTCGGACGAGATCTACGGCCGGATCCTGTATGGCGCAGAGCACGTGTCGATCGCGGCGCTGCCCGGCATGCGCGAGCGGACGATCGTGCTCGACGGCTTCTCCAAGACCTGGTCGATGACCGGCTGGCGGTTGGGCTACGCGATCGTGCCCGAGTGGCTGCGGTTCGCCTACGGGCGTCTTCTCATCAACTCGGTCTCGGGCGTTGCAACGTTTGCCCAGTGGGGCGCGCTCGAGGCGATCACGGGCCCGCAGGACGAGGTGGACGCGATGGTCGCCGAGTTCGAGGCGCGCCGGGACCTCGTGGTGGACGGCCTCAACACGCTGCCCGGGATCCGCTGCCTGCGACCGGCCGGCGCGTTCTACGTCTTCCCGGACGTCAGCGGCACGGGGCTCAGCGGCGACGAGCTGGCGGACCGCCTGCTGCTCGAGGCGGGCGTGTCGGTCCTGTCCGGCACGGCCTTCGGCACGGTCGGCGCCGGCCACATCCGCCTCTCGTACGCCACCTCCCGCGAGAACATCGCGGAGGCGCTGCGCCGGATGCGGCCGGTGCTCGAGGCTGCGGCCGGGACGGCCCGATGACCGCACCGCGGCCGGCCGGCGACGTGGACGCGCTGCTCGCGGCTGCGGAGGCCGACTTCGAGCGGTGGGAGCTGCTCAAGGACGTCGTGGACGAGGTCATGGACCTTGCCCTCAACGATCGCCAGAGCGGCCACCCGGGCGGTTCCCACTCCAAGGTCCACATGCTCCTGGCGCTGCTGCTCTCGGGGGCGATGCGGTACGACATCCGCAGGCCCTGGCTGCGCTTCGGGGACCGGTTCGTGCTCTCGGCCGGCCACGCGGTGCCCGCGGTCTACGCGCTCCTGGCCGTCCTCAACGAGGGGCTCCGCGCTCGCGCCGCGCTCGACGGCGACGCATCCTTCGCGCTGCCCGATGGCGGCAGGTGGTCCGTCACGTACGAGGACCTGCTCACGCTCCGCCGGCGCGGCGGCCTCCCCGGCCACGCGGAGATGGCGGGCAAGACGCTGTTCTTCAAGGCCAACACCGGACCCTCGGGGCACGGCCTGCCGGTGGCTGCCGGCGAAGCCCTGGCCCTCAGGATGGCCGGCGCGGGCGACGTCCGCGTCTTCGTCGTCGAGGGAGAGGGCGGCTTGACCCCCGGGGCTGCACACGAGACGAAGAACACGGCCTGGGGCCTGGGTCTCTCGAACCTCGTGTTCCTGGTGGACTGGAACGACTTCGGCATCGACGGGCGCCCGGCCTCCTCGGTCACGCCCGGCACTCCGGAGGACTGGTTCGCGCCGTACGCCTGGCGCGTATCGGGCACCGGGGACGGCATGGCCTGGGGCCCGGTCACACGGACGCTGCTCGAGGCCTCGCGCGGGCCCAACCCGGACAACGTGCCGTCGATTGCCTGGTTCAAGACCCGCAAGGGCCGCGGCTACGGCAAGCATGACGCGCCCAGCCACGGCGCCGTCTGGCCGCGCCACGCGCCCGAGTTCTGGGCGGTCCGCAAGGGCTTCATGGAGCGCCACGGCGTCACCTACGAGGGCGTTGACGAGGCGGCTCCGGCCGATCCCGGCGAGCGGCAGGCCCAGGCGACGCGCAACCTCGAGACCGCGCTCACGGTGCTCCGCCGGGATCCGGCACTGGTCCGCTGGCTCTCCGACCGCCTGGTCGCGATCGCCGCGTCGGTGCCCGTGACGGTCGAGGGCTTCCGGATCGGCGGCGGGTCACCGACCGTCTTCGAGGACCCCCGCCTGTTCGATCCGGCCGCCTACCCGGCGTCGATGTGGAAGGAGCCCGGCACCAGCGCCCCCAACCGCGCGGGCCTCGCCGCCTGGGCGGGCTGGGTCAACGCCACGGCCCTGCGAGACCACGGCCGGCCGCTGTTCATCGCCGCGTCCGCCGACCTCGCCGAATCCACCAGCGTCGCGGGCTTCGGCCACGGGTTCGCGGGCGAGACCGGTGGCGGCTGGTACGAGCGCGACACCAACCCCGCAGGCTCACTGCTGCCCACCGAGATCACCGAGTTCACCAACGCCGGCCTGCTCGCCGGCCTCGCCGCGACCAACATGGCCCCCGACCCCTTCACCACCTTCGACGGGTACTGGGGCGCGATGAGCACCTACGGGTCCTTCTCGTACCTCAAGTACGGCCCGCTGCGCCTGTTCAGCCAGCTCGCCCAGGACACGGAGCTCAAGCTGGGTCGCCTGCTGTACGTCGCCGGCCACTCCGGTCCCGAGACGGCCGAGGACTCCAGGACCCACTTCGGGATCTTCGAGCCGGGCGTGATGCAGCTGTTCCCTGCCGGCCACGTCATCGAGCTCCACCCGTGGGAGTACAACGAGGTCCCGGTCATGCTGGCGGCCGCGTTCCGAGCGGACGCGCCGATCGTGGTCCTGCACCTCACCCGGCCGCCCGTGGTGCTCCCGGACCGGGCCGCCCTGGGCATGCCCTCGCACCTCGAGGCGGCCCGCGGCGGGTATGTGCTTCGTCCCTACCGCGACGACCGGCCGCACGGCGGCACGGTCTTCGTGCGCGGCACGCTGTCCACCCAGAACCTCGTGGCGCTCCTGCCGGAGCTGGACCTGCGCGGCCTCAACGTCAAGATCGTGGCCGCGCAGAGCGAGGGCCTGTTCCGGCTCCAGGACCCCGCGTACCGCGACTCGGTCGCGTCCGAGGGCGACCGGCTCGACGCGATGGTCGTCACCAACGGTGCCGTGCGCCTCATGCGCGACTGGGCGTCGGGACCGGTCGTGGAGGCGTACTCGCTCGGTGCCGACTGGGATGACCGGTGGCGCACCGGCGGCACCGTGGACGAGGTCATCGAGGAGGCGCACCTCGACGCGGAGCACATCCTCGAGGGGATCGAGCGGTTCGTCGCCGACCGCGAGGTCCGGCTGGCCCGGATCCGCGCCGCGCTCGACTCCGCGTCAGCCTGAGCGCCCGCGCCACGCCCGCCCGAGCCGGCGGACGGGACGGACGGAGGAGGGGGCGGCCCGCCCCGTCACTGGCGGACCGCCCGGGCCGGACAGCGTCATCGACGCAGCCCGACGGGAGTCGTTGAACGACTCGCCTCGGAGCATAGGAGGTCCCAGCCCCCCGCACAGGCACCCGGATGGGGGTTGTCGGTCGGGCTGTCATCGAATCGAAAGAAAGCGCGAGCAGGATGGGCCGTAGCGCACGCCCGCGCCCGGCCGATCCACGCGCGCCGGTCCGGGCAGACCAACGGAGAGAGCAGGCGAATGAACATCAAAGCCCTGGCGGCGGTCGGATTGATCGTTGTCGGCGTCGGCGCCGTCGGCGTCAGCGTCCTCGGGATCGGGACCTCGTCAACAGCCGCGGTGACGTACCGGACCTCCACCGCGAGCACCCAGACCGTCGCCCGGACGGCGGCCGCAAGCGGCAGCCTCGTCGCCGCGACCACGTACGACCTGGTCTTCGGGACGGCGCCAACGCCCAAGGCGACCTCGTCAACCGCGAGCGGCGGGGCCGGGGCCACGTCGTCCTCCTCGTCTGCATCGTCCAGCTCGTCCGCATCCTCGGGGAGCGGCTCCGGCGCCGCAGGCGGCTCATCGCTCACGACCACCTGGCCCGTGACCGCGGTGAACGTCAAGGTCGGCGACGTGGTCAAGGCGGGCGACGTCCTCGCCACCGCGGACACCACGACCGCCGAACTCGCGCTCCGGGTCGCGGAGGCCAACCTCGCGGCCGCCCAGCTCCAGCGCAAGACCGACCTGGCGGGCGGCACCGCCACCTCGCGCGCCCAGGCGAAGGACCAGCTGACCTCCGCCCAGACCCAGCTCTCGTCCGCCCGGTCCTCGTACAGCTCGACCGTCGCCCAGAACAACCTCAAGCTCAGCCAGGCGCGGGCGGCGGTCACGTCCGCGAAGGCCCGGTACGCGGCCGACGTGAAGGCCGCGGCCCCGACCCAGACCCTGGCCCAGGACAAGGCCGCGATCACGAGTGCCCAGCAGGGCCTGGCCAGCACCCAGCTCCAGGTCTCGAGCGGCAACCGCCAGGCCTCGAGCCAGGTGACGAGCGCGAGGGCCTCGCTCCGGAGCGCCCAGCGCAGCTACACCGCCGCAACCTCGTCCGCCTCGGACGCGGTCATCGCCGCCGACGACGTGGCGATCCTCAACGCCGGCACCGCCCTCGATGACGCGCGGACCGCCCTCGCCAACGCCACCATCACGGCGCCCATCGCCGGGCGGGTCACGGTCGTCGGCGCAGTCGTGGGCGAGGAGAGCACCGGCACCGCGGTCGAGCTCCAGTCCATGCAGCTCGCGATCTCGGTCAGCGTCAGCGAGGACGACATCCTCGACCTCGCGTCCGGCCAGGCGGCCACGGTCGCGATCAGCGCCACGGGCGGCGCCGCCAACGGCACCGTCACCGCCATCAACCCGGTCGCCTCCTCGTCCGGCTCCTCGTCCGCGGTCACCTACGCGGTCACCGTCACCCTCGACGAGGGCGCCGCGGCCGACGCGGGCACGGGAACCGGCGCTGCGACCGCTGCGGCGCCGACGGCGAAGACGCCCCTGCCGGGCATGTCCGCGGAGGTCACGATCGTGGTCGCCAAGGTGGACAACGCGGTCGCGGTCCCGGCGATCGCCCTCGCCGGCACGGCGGGCAGCTACACCGTCCGGATCCTGCGGAGCGACGGCACCGTCGAGACGCGCAGCGTGGAGGTGGGCCTCGTGACGTCGAGCCTCGCCCAGATCACCAGCGGCGTCACCGACGGCGAGACCGTTGTCACCGGCACCTCGGCCGACCGCACGACGACGACGTCATCCTCGTCGAGCAGCGGCGGTCGCAACGGCGGCCTCGGCGGCTTCCCCGGCGGCGGCGGCTTCCAGCCGCCTGCCGGCGGCTTCCCCGGCGGCAACTGAGCCATGGCCCCCATCATCGACCTCCGGGACGCGTACCGGACGTACGACCTGGGCCGGGTCCAGGTGCACGCGCTCGCGGGTGCCACGATCCGGGTGGACGAGGGCGAGTTCGTCGCCGTGATCGGTCCCTCGGGCTCGGGCAAGAGCACCCTGATGAACATCCTCGGCTGCCTCGACCGGCCGACCGCCGGCCAATACGTGCTCGACGGCACCCCGGTGGAGGAGCTCGACGACGACGGCCTGGCCCTCGTGCGCAGCCGGCTGATCGGCTTCGTCTTCCAGAGCTACAACCTGCTCCCCCGCACCAGCGCTCTCGAGAACGTGGCCACCCCGCTCCTGTACCAGGGCGTGGGCAAGCGCGAGCGCCTGGAGCGGGCACGGGCCGCGCTCGAGCGGATGGGCCTCGGCGACCGCGTGGACCACGAGCCCTCCGAGCTCTCCGGCGGCCAGCAGCAGCGGGTGGCCATCGCCCGGGCCCTGGTCACGAA
>JBAXFC010000088.1:0-10012 GCA_037140135.1 Chloroflexota bacterium | reverse complement strand
CTCCTCGACGAGCTGGCCGGCCGCGCGCGCGCGGCCGGCCAGCTCGTCGAGGAGGTCGATGTCGGCGGGATCGAGCCCCGGTGCCTCGAGCGCCAGGCGTGCCTCGCCCGCAGGCGTCACCTCGGCCATCAGCTCCAGCCGTTCCAGGAGCCCGGGCGGGAGCATCGCGCGCAGGACGGTGGAGAGGGGCGCCAGGTAGTGCCCGGCGATGTGGCCGGCGAAGCGCAGCGCGCGTGGCGGCAGCAGCGGGCCATCGGAGCGCACCCGCGTCGCGATCGGGCGCAGCTCGCCGTCGGGTGCCCGCGCCGCCTCGTCCACGACGATTCCGATCGCCTGCCGTCCGCCCTTCCCGAACGGCACCAGGACCGCCTCGCCGACCTCCAGGTCCTGGAGCGCGACCGGCACCGCGTAGGTGAACGTCCAGGCGCCGGCGCCGGCGGGCGCGTCGACCGCCACCTCGACCAGGCGTCCGGTCAGGCCTGCAGCAACCAGCGGCGCGCCGGACCCGGGATCGGCTCCGGGCTCCCCGGCCACCTCCCCGTCGAACCCGAGGCCGAGCGTCTCCGCCACGGCCTCAGCCGATCCTGATCCGCCGGTCCGCGTTGCGGCGCTTCTCCTGGGTGATGACCGCCTCGATCTCGGCCGCGGTCCGCTCGACCTCGCCGGTCTCGTTGACCACCACCTGGTCGTAGTCGCCCTGGCGCGCCAGCTCGATGGCCGCGTTCCGCTGCCGGATCTCGAGCTCGTCGGCGGTCTCCGTCGCCCTCGAGCGCAGGCGCTGGAAGAGCGCCTCGAGGCTGGGCGGGACGATGAACACGAGCAGAGCCTCGGGAACGCGCTGCTTGACGTTCATCGCGCCCTGCACGTCGATCTTGAGGATGACGTCGTGGCCCTCGTCGAGCGCCCGCGCGACGTCACGCCGCGGGGTCCCGTACCAGTTGCCGTGGACCTCGTTCGCCTCGAGCAGCTCGCCCGCGTCGCGGAGCGCGTGGAAGGCCGCGGGCGTGAGGAACTGGTAGTTGACACCCGGGACCTCGCCGGGCCGTGGCCCCCGCGTCGTGCAGGTGACGACGTAGTGGTAGTCGGGCTCGCCCGGGCGTTCCCGGAGGGCGTCGATGATCGTGTCCTTGCCGACCCCGGATGGCCCGCTGATGATCACCAGCAACGCGCCCGGCGCACCGAGCAGGACCTCCGGATCGCTCACGTCATCCTCCCGCCGGCCGGCGGCCTGCCGAGATCTCGGCCGCCCGCAATCCATCGAGCACGGACTCGAGCTCCGCCGGCAGCGGCGCCTCCACCCGGATCAGCTTGCCCGACGTCGGCGAGACCAGCTCCACGCGCCAGGCGTGGAGGAAGAGCCGTTCGAGGCCGTCGGGGCCCTTGCGAGCCGTCCCTGTCCCGTAGACCGCATCGCCCGCCAGCGAGTGGCCAAGGGCGGCGAGGTGGACGCGGATCTGGTGGGTGCGGCCGGTGATCAGGTCCAGCTCCAGCAGGGTCCAACCCTCGAAGCGCTCCCGGACCCGGTAGCCGGTGACCGCGTGACGCCCGTTGGAGACGACCGCCATCCGCTTGCGGTCCTTGGGGTCGCGGCCGATGGAGGCCTCGATCCGCCCGACGGCCGCGCCCACGGAGCCCTGGGCGAGCGCGAGGTACGTCTTGCGCACCCGGCGGGCCTTGAGCTGGGCCATGACCGACGCCTGGGCGGCGTCGTTGCGGGCGACGATCAGCAGCCCCGAGGTGTCGCGATCAAGGCGGTGGACGATCCCCGGTCGGGCGACCCCGGCAATGCCGCCGTAGTGATCGCCGCGGGCCATCAGGGCATTCACGAGCGTGCCCTGCCAGTGCCCGGGCGCGGGATGCACCACCAGGCCCGACTGCTTGTTCACGATCAGGACGTCGTCATCCTCGTAGATCACGTCGATCGGGATCGTGGGATCCGGCTCGAGGTGGTACGGGATCTCGGGCGGCGGCACCTCGAGGGTCACGGCTCCGCCGCGGACCTCGGAGTTGGCCCGCAGCCGGCGGCCGGTGTCGTCCACCAGCAGACCCTCGGAGATCAGCTTCTGGACATACGAGCGCGAGAGGCCCGTCCGGTCGGCGACGAACCGGTCCACGCGCCGGATGATCTCGCCCTCCGGGACGACGAGTCTGCGCGGGCCGGGCACGATGGATGGCTGCGCGAGCTCCGGGGCGGCAAGGTCCAGGTCCTCCCCGCCGTCACCGTACGCGTCCGTCGCGAGGTCGAGGTCCAGGTCCAGGTCGAGATCGAGATCGGGGTCCGCGGCAGGCGGTCCGGGATCGGCGGGATCAGTCATCAGCGCCCCAATTGGCCGTCACCGGGAAGACCACGAGCACGATGAGCATGATCATCGCCGTCGTGATCGCCGCGTCCGCGACGTTGTAGGTCCAGAAGCGGGCGCTCCCGATCCCCATGTCGATCCAGTCCACGACGTAGCCGTGGGTGAGCCGGTCGAGCAGGTTGCCGATGGCGCCGCCCAGCAGCAGGGCGAGGCCGATCGTGGTCACGATCCCCCGTCCCGCCTTCGCGTGGTAGACGACGATCAGCCCGGTCACCAGGATCGACACCACGGCGAACGCCGGGGCCGACTGCGGCAGCAGGCCGAACAGCATGCCGCTGTTCTGGCCGTGGACGAAGTTGAGCAGGTCCGGGATCACCACCATGCCGGCGCCCGGCGCCAGCTGCCCGGTGATCGTGTTCTTGGTGACCTGGTCGAGCACGATCACCGCGATGGCGATCGCCGCGAACAGGATCCAGCGACCGAGTGAGGGGCGGCGCCATTCCGTTGCGGACGAGGGGTTGCCGGTCGCGTCACCGCCGGTCCCGGCCGACCCGTCCTCGATCATCTCGTCGTCCTCGATGAGCTCCGTGTCGAGCCCGGGCGTCGTCATCGCTCAGGCGTCCCCGACCCGGCGGAGCGCGATCCGGGCCTCGCCGGCGTCGAGCCTGACGGCGACCACGGACATCCCCGCAGGCGGCGCCTCGCGGTGGATCACGTCTGCGAGCGTGTCGGCCGCGACCACGTCGAGGAACGGATCGACCTCGGCCCCGAGGCCGTCCACCCAGAGCACGATCCTGTCGTCAAGGTCCAGCTCCGCCTCCTTGCGCAGGTCCTGGACCGCGCGGGAGACCTCGCGGGCGTCGCCCTCGGCCCGCAGCGCAGGCGTCAGGACGGTGTCGATCACGGCCACCAGGCCATCGTCATGGGCAACAGCGGTCCCAGGTTTCGGCGTCGCCTGGATCTCGACCTCCTCGGCCGTCAGGATCTCGCCGGCAAGCGTCACCGAGCCGTCGGCGTTGATCTCGAACGCGCCCTCGCGGGCCGCCGCCATCACCGCCGGGATCTTCACGCCCAGGCGCTTGCCCACCTTGGGCAGGAGCACCTTGACGCCACGGTCAACGAGATCGGACTCGTCGCCGATCAGCTCGACCTCCTTGACGTTGGCCTCCACGCGCACCAGCTCCAGCAGCGCGTCCAGCTCCGTGAGCCGGCGGCCGGGCAGGGCCAGCCAGAGGCGGGCCAGCGGCTGGCGGACCTTGAGGCCCGCCTGGCCGCGGAGGGTGCGGGCAAGGTCCACGGCCTTGCGGGCCACGGCCATCGCCTCCTCCAGCGCCGCATCGCGCAGCGGGCGCAGCTCGGCCGCCGGCCACGGGGTCAGGTGGACGCTGTCGGGCGCCGTGTCGTCCACGGCGACCACGAGGTTGCCGTAGATGGTGTCGGAGAGGAACGGCAGCACGGGGGCCACCGTCCGCACCAGGGCGACCAGCACGTCGTGGAGCGTGGCGAAGGCGGCGTCCCGGTCCGCCCCGGTGGAACGCGACATGCGCCGGCGCGAGAGGCGCAGGTACCAGGTGGAGAGATCGTCGATGTAGGCGTCGATGACGCGGCTCGCGGCCTCGACGTCGTAATCGCGCAGCCGGACCTCCACGGCGGCGGCGACACCCGCGGCGCGCGACAGGATCCAGCGGTCCAGAGGGGGGCGGTCGGCGACGGCCGGTGCGCCCGAGGCGGGCGTCCAGCCGGCGAGCCGGGTGTAGGTCGTGAAGAACGCGTACACGTTCCACAGGACGAGGAGGCCGCGACGGGCCTCGTCGGCCGCATGCCAGCCGAAGAGGATGTTGTCCTGCGGGCGCGCGCTCGCGTACATCCAGCGCATGACGTCCACGCCCATCCGCTCGGCCGCCTCGTCGAACTCGATCGCGTTGCCCCAGCTCTTGTGCATGGGCCGGCCGTCCTCGCCGAACAGCGTGGCGTAGCCGAAGATCGTCTTGAACGGCTCCTCGCGCCGGAGGACCGTGGACATCGCGAGCATCGCGTAGAACCAGTTGCGGAACTGGCCCGGGAAGCTCTCGGTGATGAAGTCGGCCGGGAACCACTTGGCCCAGAACTCCGGGTCCTCGCGGAAGTGCATCGTGGAGAACGGGACGATGCCCGCATCCAGCCAGGGGTTGCCGACGTCGGCGATCCGGCCCACCGGCTCACCGCAGCCCGGGCAGGCGATCTGCACGTGGTCCACGAACGGCCGATGGGGCGTGTGGCCCTCGAAGGCGTCCCAGCCGGCCACGGCGCGCCCGGCCAGCTCCGTCCGGCCGCCGATGACGTCGAACGCGCCGCAGGCCTTGCAGTCGTAGATCGGCAGGGCGAGGCCGTAGTAGCGCTTCTTGGAGATCATCCAGTCGCGCATGTTGAGCAGCCAGTCCAGCTCGCGCTCGTACCCGAAGTCGGGGATCCAGCGGATCCGGTCCACGACCTCCATGATCTGGTACCGGAGCGAGGCGTCCACCTGCTCCTTGGTCAGCTGGTCCCGGGGCGCGTCGTAGACCGGGCCCATGCTGATGTACCACTCGTCCACCAGCCGGAAGAGGAGCGGCGTGCTGCAGCGCCAGCAGTGCGGGTACCGGTGGCTGTAGGGCTCCACGTGGTAGAAGAAGCCGCGCTGCTCGAGGTCCCCGATGACCTGCTCCGCCACGGCCGGCGCGTCCAGGCCGGTCAGCCAGCCGAAGCCCGCGTAGTAGCGTCCGTCCTCGTCGATGGGGCCGATCACCGGCAGGTCCAGCAGCTTGCCCAGCTGGTAGTCCTCGGCGCCGCAGCCGGGGGCGATGTGGACGATGCCCGTCCCCTCGTCCTCGCCGACCTCGTCCCAGGTCACGACCCGGTGGGTGTAGCCCGCCTCCGCGAAAGCGCTCTGCACGGTCGGCAGCTCATCGAACGGGCCGGTGTAGCGCAAGCCGGCGAGCTCCGCCCCGGAGACCTCGCCCAGGACCTTGAACGGCCCCCGCAGCGCCTGCTTGAGCGTGCCCTTGCCGAGCCAGAGGACGTCGTCACCCTGGGCGACCTTGACGTAGCGCAGGTCCTTGCCCACCGCCGCGGCCACGTTGGCTGCCAGCGTCCAGGGCGTCGTGGTCCAGACGAGGAGCGCCTCGCCCGGCCGGTCCACCAGCGGGAAGCGGACGGTGAGCCCGGGGTCCTCGCGGTCCGCGTAGCCCTCGTTCATCTCCATCTGCGAGAGGCCGGTCCCGCAGCGGGGGCACCAGGGCATGGTGTCGTGGCCGCGGTAGACCCAGCCGCGCCGGTGGCACTCGGCCAGGAAGCCCCAGATGAGATCGTTGTTCTCGTTGCTGAACGTGAAGTAGGAGCCGCCCACGTCGGGCATCCCCAGGCGGCCGACGACCATCTCCACGGTGTCGGTGACCGGGCCGTCCGGGCCCTCGATGGTGACGACCTGGGTCGGATCCTCCTTGAGGAGGTCCCGCAGGCGCAGCAGCTCGGCCGGGTCGTTCCAGTCCATCCAGTAGCCGAGGCGGACCGACTGCTCGGTCTGGCGGGCGGCGAAGGTGAGCACGCGCTGCTTGCACAGGCTCACGAACTCCGCGATCCCGAACGCCTCGATATCGCGCTTGGACTTGAAGCCGAGGTCCCGTTCGACGTTGACCTCCACCCAGAGGCCCTGGCAGTCGAATCCGTTCTGGTACCGCTGGTCCTCGCCGAGCATGGCGTGGAACCGCTGGTAGAGATCCTTGTAGGACCGTCCCCAGGCGTGGTGGACGCCCATCGGGTTGTTGGCCGTGATCGGTCCGTCGAGAAAGCTGAAGCGCGGGCCGCCCGCATTCTGGGCACGCAGGCGGGCAAAGGTCCTGCGCTCTGCCCACTCGCGGAGCAGGTCGTGCTCCTGGGCGACGAAGTCGGGTTTGGCGGAGACGGGTCGGAACATCTGGCCTCGAGGGTCGCCGCGCGGATCGCTTGGGCCGGCCGCGGCGGGCCACCAGTCTACGGAACGCGGCCGGGTTGCGCGGAGGCGGCCGCGCGGGACGGCCGCGAGCGCCATGGGGGCGCCCTGCCGGACAACGTCCCGCCCCGAATCGGGCGCCGGTGTAGCATTCGCGCCGATGTCGACCCCTGAACGGGCACCCCGTCAACGTTCCGCATTCGCCGCGGCGTTCCTGTCGCTGCTGTTCCCGGGGCTCGGCCACGCATACGCGGGGGCGTGGGCGCGTGCCCTGGGCTTCGCCGCCGCTCCCTTCCTGCTGATCGCCCTGACCGGCGGGGTCGTGCTGCGCGCCGACAAGGGCGAGCTGCTCGGCTTCCTCGTCAATGGGACCGTTCTCGCCGGCCTGTTCATCATCAACATCGTCGCCCTCATCTACCGCATCGTGGCCGCGGTGGACGCCTGGCAGGTGGCCCGGTTCCTCAACACCACGGACGCGTCCGCGGGCGGCCGGGTCGGGCGCGCGCGCCTGCCGATCCACCCGGTTTCGGTGGCCGGCCTGCTCGCCGTCATCCTGGTCATCGGCGGTGGGCACCTCGCGATCGCGCACTACAACGTGCTCGCACTCGACTTCGTCAACTGCGTCTTCTCGCCGGACTCGACCGACGTCAGCTGCGACAGCACCGATGGCGGCTCGCCGTCTGATTCGCCCGGCGCAACCGACAGCCAGAGCCCGGATCCATCAGACGTCGCCGTCGCCACCGACGAGGTTCCCACGCCTGAGCCCAGCGCCACCGGGACCATGGCCCCCACGCTGCCGCCCTGGGACGGCAAGGAGCGCCTCAACGTCCTCATGGTCGGCGTGGACACCCGGACCGCGGGCAGCAGCTCGTTCAACACCGACACCCTGATCGTGGTGTCCGTGGACCCGGTCACCAAGCAGGTCGCCATGTTCCAGGTCCCGCGCGACACCGTGGACGTCCCCGTCCCCGACAACGCGGCCGGCCTGTGGGGTTCCACCTACGGCGGCAAGATCAACAGCTGGTACGACCAGAACCGCAACCGGACGGACCTGTGGCCCGGCAAGAAGCCGCAGACGCGCGGCTTCAACGCCCTCAAGGCGATCCTGGGCAAGCTCTACGGCCTCGACATCCGCTACTACGTGAAGGTGGACTTCGCGGGCTTCCGCAAGGTCGTGGACACGCTCGGCGGGGTCCAGATCAACGTCCAGATGCCCGTCTACGAGAGCCTCTACCCGGCCAAGGGCGGCGTGACGCGGATCTACATCCCGGCCGGTCCCCAGCACATGAGCGGTGCCGATGCCCTGATCTACGCGCGTTCGCGGCACCGTGCGGCCGGCGGCGACTTCGACCGCGGACGGCGGCAGCAGCGCGTGCTGCTCTCCCTGCGTGAGCAGATGAGCGCCCAGTCGATCATCGCCAACCTGTCGAGCCTGGTGGCCGCCCTCAAGACATCGGTCAACACCGACGTCCCGGTCTCCGAGATGCCCAAGCTGCTGGCCCTGGCCGAGAGCGTGGACACCAAGAACATCCGGTCCTACGTCTTCTCGCCCAGCTTCTATGCGACCGAGTACGCCAGCTCGCCGCGCGGCTACATCATCACCCCCAACATCGTGCGCATCCGGCGTGCGGTGAAGGACGCCTTCTCGATCAAGGCCGCTGTCCTCGCCCTGCGGGACCGCCTGGGCGCGGAGGCGGCCCGGGTCTGGGTGCTCAACGGCTCCGGTCGCTCCGGGATCGCCGTCGGCAACGCGGACTACCTTGCCTACTACGGCCTCGACGCCTCAGCGCCGGCCAGGGCCAACCCGCCCACCGCCGCAACGACCAGGATCGTGGTCTACAACGGCGCCGAGACGGACCTCGCCGAGACCATCAAGTACCTCCAGAACCTCTACCACGTGACGGTGACCACGGCCATCGATCCCGCCATGCCGGTGGACATCGTGGTGACGCTGGGTCGCGACGCCCCCGACCTCTCGGTGGACGCGGTCGGCTAGAAGGGGTCCCGGGGTCCCGAGCGCGGGCTCCGCACCCGCGCCGGCATGGCACGACCGCCCCGTGCAGGGCGGTCGTCCTGATTTGCGAAGCGGGCCCGCCGCACGTGGCAGCGGCGCGGATCAGCCCTCGACCGGGGTCAGCCAGTGCAGGTATTCGGGGAGGCGCCCGCGGACTGCATCGAAGTAGCGGGCTGCGATCGCCCGCACGACCGGCCCGATGGTGCCGTCGCCCACGGGGCGGTGGTCGATCTCGATGACGGGACTGACCTGGACCCCGGTGCCGCACATGAAGATCTCGTCGCAGACGTAGAGCTCCGAGCGATCGATCGAGCGGATCTCGGTGGGGATGCCCAGATCCCGGGCGAGGGTGAGGATCGCGTTGCGCGTCACACCCTCGAGGATGTCATCCGAGACGGGCGGCGTCAGCAGGACGCCGTTGCGCACCATGAACAGGTTGGCGGCCGAACCTTCGGAGGCGTGGCCGTTGGGCGTCATCACCAGGGCCTCGTCGAAGCCGTTGAGCTCCGCCTCGGACTTCTGGAAGGCCATGTTCACGTAGCCGCCCACCAGCTTGCCGCGGGCCGGCAGGGCCTCGTCCGCGTTGCGGCGCCAGGAGGACGACATGACCCGGATGCCGTGGTCGACGTCCACGTAGTTGCCGAACGGCGTGACGATCACGTACATCTCGTGGTCGAGGTGATGGAGCCGGACCCCGATCGCACGCGTGCTCTTGTAGAACGACGGGCGGACGTAGACGTCCTCGCGGAAGTGGTTGCGGCGGACCGTCTCGAGCACCCGCTCCACCAGCTCGTCCACCGGCGGCAGGTTCTCCATCATCAGCATCTTGGCGCTGTTGCGGATGCGGGTCATGTGCTCGGGCACGAAGAGCGCGTACAGCGTTCCCTGCTCGGCGTTCCAGTAGCCGCGGATGCCCTCGAAGGTGGCCGTCCCGTACATGAACGCGTGGGTCATGATGCTGACCTTGGCGTCCTTCATGGGCACGTAATCGCCCTCGAAGTAGCAGATCAGCTCATCGAGCGGCTTGGGGGCGGGGGCGGGCGTTTCGGACGGCTGCTGCGTCAGCATGGGGTCGGCTCCAGGTCGCGTGCGGCCCACCGGCCGCGGGTGCCTCGTGTGGCGGGAAGTCTAGCACCGGGCGGACCACGGTCCCGGGCGCCTGCCAGGCCGCCAGGCCTTCATCTCGCGACCCGCCGACCGCTTGCCGCAAACGCCGGCCGCACGACCGGATGCCTCCGGGCACGACGCAGCGGGAGCGTGATCGGTCAGCCGACGGTGATGATCCCGAACACGGCTGCCAGCACGAGCGCGAGGTACAGCAGGTACAGGATGCCGCCCACGAGCAGCGCCTTGCCGTCGAGCCGCGCGCGCCGCCACATCGGGCCGAAGACCGCCGCCACCGCGATGAAGGCGATCCCCGCCGACAGGAAGGCGATCGTCGTGCCGGGGGCGATGTGCCACTCGGCGGGCGCGAGGACCAGCGCCACCACCACCGGGATCGCCGACTGGAAGACCATGGCGCCCGTGATGTTGCCCATGGCGAGCGTGTCCTTGCCCTGGCGGACCCAGATCAGCGAGTTGAACTTCGCCGGCAGCTCGGTGGCGATCGGGGCGACGACCAGGGCGAGCAGGATCTCGCTCACGCCAAGCTCCATGGATCCGTGGAGTCCGATTAAACTGCTCACCCATTTGTAACGATCGGGAACCAGGCTCACCATGACATGGATCACCCCCATCCACAGTTTGTTGAGC
>JBAXFC010000087.1:0-10107 GCA_037140135.1 Chloroflexota bacterium | reverse complement strand
CGGCCCCAACTGCCCCGGCGCCACCAGCCCCGGGCGCCCGCGAGTCGGACCTCCTAGACCACCGCGATCATGTCCAGGGCGGGGATGCCCTCCGTGATGCAGAAGATGGTCTTGATGCCGGCGGCCACCGCTTCGAGCACCGCGTCCGGGGCGCCGCCCGCAGGCACGAAGATGCAGGAGGTGTTGGCGCCCGTCTCGGCGACGGCCGCGGAGACGGTGTCGAACACCGGCACGCGCCCGTCGAGGGCACGGAGGCCGCCTTTGCCCGGCGTCACGCCGGCCACGAGCGGGGTGCCGTACTCGAGCATCGCCCGGCTGTGGAACTCGCCCTCGCGCCCGGTGATGCCCTGGACGACGAGGCGGGTGTCGCGCCCGATCAGGATGCTCACGCCGCCACTCCCTTCGCCGCTGCGACCGCCTTGGCCGCCGCCTCGTCCAGGCTGTCCGCGGTCACGAAGTTGGCCGCCTCCAGCAGCTCCGCCGCCTCGGCGGCATTGGTGCCCACGATGCGGACCACCATCGGGACCTCGCGCACCTGCTGGGCGCGGGCCTCGATCAGGCCCCGGGCGACCTCGTCGCCGCGGGTGATGCCGCCGAAGATGTTGACCAGGATCGCCTTGACGTTGGGATCCTCGAGGATCAGCTTCATCGCCGCCGCGACCCGGTCCGCCTTGGCGCCGCCGCCGATGTCGAGGAAGTTCGCGGGCTCCCCGCCGGCGCGCTTGACGAGGTCCATCGTCGTCATCGCGAGGCCGGCGCCGTTGACCATGCAGCCGATGTCGCCCTCGAGCTTGATGAAGGTCAGGTCGTAGCGCCGGGCCTCCACGTCCGCCGGGTCCTCGGCGTCGAGGTCCCGGAGCTCCTCGAGACCCGGGTGACGGGCGAGCGCGGAGTCGTCGAGCGTGATCTTGGCGTCGAGGCAGACGAGGCGCTCCACCGGGGTGCCGTCGGCCTTCGCCTCGCGGATCACGGCGAGCGGGTTGATCTCCACCAGATCGGCATCGTTGGCGATCATCGTCTTGAGCAGGCCCTTGGCGATCGCGGCGGCGGCCTTCCAGTGCTGGCCGAAGCCGACCTTGAAGGCGAGCTCCCGGGCGGCGTAGTCCGGCAGGCCGAGGAGGGGATCGGCGTGCGCGTAGACGATGGCGTCCGGGTTGTCCACGGCGGTCTGCTCGATCTCGACACCGCCCTCGGCCGAGCCGATGAACATGAGCTGCTTGGTCGCGCGGTCCAGGAGCACCGAGAGGTAGTACTCCTTGACGATCTCGGCGGCGGGCCCGACGAGCACGCGCCGGACCGGCAGGCCCTTGATCTCGAGGGCCAGGATCTGCGCCGCGATGTCCTCTGCCTCGTCGGCCGTGGACGCGAGCTTCACGCCGCCGGCCTTGCCGCGGCCGCCGACGAGCACCTGGGCCTTGATGACCACCTTGCCGGTGGCGTTGGCCGGGTCGGCGAGGAACTTGACCGCGGCGTTGCGCGCCTGCGACGGTGTCCGGGCGACCTCCCAGGCGGGCACGGGCAGTCCCTGGGCAACCAGCAGCGACTTGGCGTCTGCTTCGTGGATCTTCACGTGCGGGCGAGACCTCCGGGATGGGTCCAACGGGGGACGGAGAACGGACCCCGATGATAGCCCGCGCCCGGGGGCCTGACCGGGGGACCGCTGGTCGCATGGTGTGGGGACCATCGGCCCGTCGTGCGGCCTGCGAGGCAGCCGCTGGCCCGTCGTCCGGACGCAGCGACGCCGGCGGTCGGACCGCCGGCGTCGGGTTGCGAGGCCGCCGGCACGTCCGGCGGCGACCAGGGGTCAGCAGGTCAGCTGGGGATCTCCATGACGTTGTCCGGCTTCTCGATCTTGAGGGAGTTGTCGTTCACCTTGGTGATGTCCACGCCCATCGAGAACTGGCCCGTCTCGGCCCCCGCCTTGGCGGTCGCCGTGGACAACGTGGAGATCACGTACCCGCCGTCCTTGGCGGTCCAGACGTCCATCTGCCAGGTGCCCTCCGGAAGGCCGAACATGCTGGCGTAGCCGGAGTCCTCGGTGGACTGGAAGTGGTCGCACGGGACCCCGTTCTTGGTCTCCTCGCCGACCTTGTTGAGGCCGGACATGCTGGCGTACGAGCCGAGCAGCGACTCGGGCTTGTAGGCGTCGATGGTGGACTGGTTGCTCGAGTCCTGGGAGGCCATCCACTGGTCGCCGCCGAGGTTCACATAGCTCATGTCGCCGATGATCCGGATCTTCATCGCCCCGCCGCTGGAGCCGCCGGTCGTGGTCATCGTGATGTCCGCCGCCTGCGGCTCGGGCTTGAAGATGACCGAGCCCTCGATGCTCATCGACCCGCCCTGCGGCACGCCGACGAAGTCCGACGTCCCCTTGGAGGACATCGTGATCACGAAGGTGTAGTTGTTGAGGTTGTCGAGCGCGCTCGCCGCCGCGCCGAGATTGATCCCGCCCGCCGCAGGGCTGGCCCCGGAGCCGCCGCCCGCGTCCGTCGCCGGGGCTGCCGGGGTCGCCGGTGCGCTCGTCGCACCGCCGCCGCCGGTCGTTGCCGCCGGGGTGGAGCTGCTGCCCCCGCAGCCCGCAACCAGCGCGGCCGCCAGGACAGGGATCACGAGCAGGTTCCGCCTACGAGCCATGGTCACCCTCCGCGGGAGGTGGGGATCGAGCCGCGACCGCACGCCGCGCACGCCGATCTCGAACCAACACCGGGCCCTCGTAGTGGCATCGTCGGGACGTGGAGGATCGGCGATACGGCCGTATGGCCCATGCTGGCGCGACCACCGGCCCACGCGGAAAGGGGTCTGCACGGCCCGTCGCGGGCCGGAGGGCGTGGCTACAATCGATGAATGCCTTACCGAGTCACACTCATTCCCGGCGACGGCATCGGCCCCGAGCTGGCGGAGGCCACCCGTCGTGTCCTGGACGCCTCCGGCGTCGCATTCGAGTGGGAGGTCCAGGACGCCGGCGAAGGCGTCATGGCCCAGTACGGGACGCCGCTCCCGGACCACGTGCTCGAGTCGATCCGCCGCAACAAGGTCGCGCTGAAAGGCCCGATCACCACCCCCGTCGGATCCGGCTTCCGGAGCGTCAACGTCACGCTGCGCCAGGTCCTCGGGCTGTACGCCAACCTCCGGCCTGCCCGCAGCATCAAGGGCCTCGAGACCCGCTACTCGGACGTGGACCTCGTGATCGTCCGCGAGAACACCGAGGACCTGTACGCGGGCATCGAGCACATGGTGGGCAAGGACGCCGCCGAGAGCATCAAGATCATCACGCGGGCCGCCTCGGAGCGGATCGCCCGCTTCGCCTTCGAATACGCCGTCGCCAACGGCCGCCGGAAGGTCACCGCGGTCCACAAGGCCAACATCATGAAGATGTCCGATGGCCTGTTCCTCGAGAGCTGCCGCACGGTCGCAGCGGACTACGAGGGCAAGATCGAGTTCGAGGACCGGATCGTCGACAACATGTGCATGCAGCTCGTGCAGAAGCCCGAGCTGTATGACGTGATGGTCCTGCCCAACCTCTATGGCGACATCGTGAGCGACCTGTGCGCGGGCCTCGTCGGCGGCCTCGGCGTCGCTCCGGGCGCCAACATCGGCACCGAGGCATCGGTCTTCGAGCCGGTCCACGGCTCCGCGCCCAAGTACGCGGGCATGAACAAGGCCAACCCCACGGCCCTCCTGCTCTCGGGCGTCCTGATGCTCCGCCACCTCGGCGAGCAGGTGGCCGCCGAGCGGGTGGAGGAGGCAATCCGCCTCGTCATCGCGGAGGGCAAGTACACGACCTACGACCTCGGCGGCGACGCGGGCACGAGCCAGTTCGCCGACGCGATCATCGAGCGGCTCGGCTGACCCCCGGCCCAAGCAACTCGACGACCCGCGCGAGCGGGCCGCCGGACACGGAGGCTCCATGCTCCTGCGGTATCGGGGCAGTGAGGGAATGCTTGCCTGGGCGTTCCACCGCGTCAGCGGTGTCGCCATCTGGGCGTTCGTCCTGCTCCACGTCTTCGACATCTGGCTGGCGAACGTCAACGCGCCGCTCTACAACGACCTGCTCGGGCTGTACGGCAGCGGGCCGGGGCGCGTGCTGGAGTCGGCCCTTGGTGCCGCAGTCCTGTACCACGCGCTCAACGGGGTCAGGATCATCATCATGGACTTCTGGCCCTCGATGACCCGCCACCACAAGCAGCTCTGGTACGGGGTGTGGGTGGTGTTCCTCGTGATCGGCCTGCCGTTCGTCGTCCAGATCATGGCGCCGGCCTTCGGCGCGCAGCCGCCGTTCAGGTTCGGGTCATGAGCAGCTATTCGAAGTCCGGCAAGGCCAAGCCGCAGAGCGGTGGCTGGGATGTCGCCGTCTGGTACCTGATGCGCCTCTCGGCGCTCGGCCTGTTCGTGCTCGTGCTCGCGCACTTCACGATCGTCCACTTGATCTACGACCCCGCCATCCAGACCAACGACTGGATCGCCGCCCGCTGGTCCGGCGCCGCCTGGCGGACCGTGGACTGGATGATGCTGACGCTGGTCATCTTCCACGCGTTCATGGGCATGCGCACCGTCATCCAGGACTACACGAAGGGAACCCTTCGCATGGCCTTGCTGATGCTGCTGTACCTGGGCGCGATCTTCCTCTTCGCGATGGGGACGATGGCCCTCGTCTCCTTCCCCGATGCAGTCAAGGTGGCGTCATGATCCTCGACCACGACGCCCTCGTCGTCGGCGCCGGCGGCGCCGGCCTGTGGGCTGCGCTCGAGCTCGCCAAGGCGGGCGTCAACAGCGCGGTCCTGACCAAGCTCTATCCCACGCGGTCCCACACGGGTGCCGCCCAGGGAGGCGTCTGCGCCGCCCTCGGCAACCAGGAGGAGGACCACTGGGAATGGCACATGTTCGACACCATCAAGGGTGGCGACTACCTGGTTGACCAGGACGCGGCCGAGGTCCTCGCCCGCGAGGCCATCGAGACGGTGATCGAGCTCGAGCACATGGGCCTGCCGTTCAACCGGACGGTCGACGGCAAGATCGACCAGCGCCGGTTCGGCGGACACACCCGCAACTACGGCGAGGGACCGGTCAAGCGCGCGTGCTTCGCCGCCGATCGCACCGGCCACATGATCCTCCAGACCCTCTACCAGCAGTGCCTCAAGCACGGCGTGAAGTTCTACGACGAGTACCACGTCGTGGACCTCGTGACCGAGGGCGGCGAGCTGGGCGACGGCGGGCGCGCCGCGGGCGTCGTGGCGTACCGGATCGCGGACGGCGAGCTGGTCACGATCCGCTCCAAGGCCGTGCTCATGGCCACCGGCGGCTTCGGCCGGATGTTCCGGGTGACCTCCAACGCCTACAGCCTCACCGGCGACGGCGTCTCCCTGGCCTACCGGCACGGCGTGCCGATGCAGGACATGGAGTTCTACCAGTTCCATCCCACGGGCATCGTCGGCATCGGGATCCTGCTGTCCGAGGCCGCGCGCGGCGAGGGCGGCTACCTGCTCGACAACGACGGCTTCCGGTTCATGGAGCGCTACGCGCCCAAGCTCATGGAGCTCGCCCCGCGCGACATGGTCAGCCGGGCGATCTACCAGGAGATCCGGGCCGGCCGCGGCATCAACGGCAAGGACTACGTCTACCTCGACGTCCGCCACCTCGGCCGCAAGGTCATCGAGGAGAAGCTGCCGGACATCACGGACTTCGCCCGCGTCTACCAGGGCGTGGAGCCGCTGACCGAGCCGGTGCCGATCCAGCCCACCGCGCACTACGCGATGGGCGGCATCGGGACCAACATCCTCGCCCAGGCCGTGCGCGACGCGAACAACACGATCGTGCCCGGGCTGTACGCGGCCGGCGAGGCCGCCTGCGTCTCGGTCCACGGGGCCAACCGCCTCGGCACCAACTCACTCGTGGACCTCCTGGTCTTCGGGCGGCGGGCCGGCCGGCAGATGGCGCTCGACATCAAGGGCGTCGGGATGCCGGACGTTGCGGACGACGCTGCCGAGAGCGTCCGCGGCGAGATCGAGGCCGTCCGCGGGCGCGCCAAGGGCGAGCGCAAGGAGGCGCTCCGTCACGAGCTGGCCGACGTGATGATGGACGACGCCGGGGTCTACCGCGATGCGGTGGGCCTCGAGCGCGCCCGGGCCAAGGTCGCCGATCTTCGCGGCCGCTACGCGAACGTGAGCGTGGACGACAAGGGCACCGTCTTCAACACGGACATCCTCGAGGCGCGCGAGCTGGGCTACCTGCTCGACTGCGCGGAGACGATGGTCGCCGCGTGCATCAACCGGAAGGAGAGCCGCGGCGCGCACAGCCGGGAGGACTACCCGGATCGCGACGACGTCAACTTCCTCACCCACTCCCTCGCGACCAAGGGCGCGGACGGGTCGATCGAGCTGGCCTACAAGCCGGTGACGATCACCAGGTTCCAGCCCAAGCCGCGGGTCTACTAGGGCGGGGGAGAGAACGATGACTGTTGAGCTCAAGGTCCTGCGCTTCGATCCGGAGCGCGACCAGAAACCCCACATGGAGACCTACACGGTCGAGGCCGGGCCCATGGACCGCGTCCTGGACCTCCTGCATCGCGTCAAGTACGAGCAGGACGGGACCCTCACGTTCCGCCGGTCCTGCGCGCACGGCGTCTGCGGCTCGGACGCCATGCTCATCAACGGCCGCAACCGCCTCGCCTGCAAGATCCGCGTGGACCAGCTCGGCGGCAAGAAGATCACCGTCGCGCCGTTGCCGGGCCTGCCGGTGATGAAGGACCTTGTGGTGGACATGGACGGCTTCTTCGCCAAGTTCCGGAGCGTGAAGCCGTATCTCCTCAACGAGGACATGCCGCCGGTCCGCGAGCGACGCCAGTCGCAGCACGACCGGGACCGCTTCGACGACACCACCAAGTGCATCCTGTGCGCGGCCTGCACGACCTCCTGCCCCTCGTTCTGGGCCAAGCCCGAGTACGTGGGACCGGCGGCGATCGTGAACGCGCACCGGTTCATCTTCGACACGCGCGACGACTCCGCGGACGAGCGGCTGGAGATCCTGGCCGATCGTGATGGCGTCTGGCGCTGCCGGACGATCTTCAACTGCACGGACGCCTGCCCGCGCGGCATCCACATCACCCAGGCGATCCTCGAGGTCTCCTCGGCGATCGTGGGGAAGCGCGTCTGAACGGACCGGGCGAGGGGACGGGAGCGGGATCCGACGCGGTCACGCTCCCGGTGATCCCGCACCTCGTCATTCGCACGGACGGCGCGGCGCGGGGCAACCCCGGGCCGGCGTCGCTGGGCGCCGCGCTCATCGACGGGTCCCGGGCGGACGCCTTGTCACCCAGCGCTCCGCCGGACGCCACGATCTCGCAGGCGCTCGGCCACCAGACCAACAACGTGGCCGAGTGGACGGGCGTCGTCGAGGCGCTCAAGCTCGCCCATCGCCTGGGCGCCGAGCGGGTGGACCTGCTCCTCGATTCCAAGCTGATCGTGGAGCAGCTCAACGGCCGCTGGCGGGTCAAGGACGCCAAGCTCCAGCCGCTCTGGTCGGAGTCGAAGGCGATGCTCGCGGAGCTCTCGCGCTGGTCCGCCAAGCACGTGCCGCGGGCCCAGAATTCCACCGCGGACCGGCTGGCCAACGAGGCGCTCGACCGGGTTGCCGCGGGCGGCCCGATGCGCGTGGCGCGCGCCCGGCGGATCACGCCCGGCTGAGGCGGCCGAGCATGACAACGAGGAGGACACGATGGCGGTGATCGTCTGCTTCGGCGACTCCAACACGCACGGGTACGAGGCGGCCACCTCCAGCCGGTATCCCAAGGGCGTGCGCTGGCCGGGCGTCCTGGCCGCCGGGCTGGGGCCGGACCACGAGGTGATCGAGGAGGGCCTCAACGGCCGGACCACGATCTGGGAGGACCCGTTCCTCGAGGGGCGCAACGGGCGTGCCCACCTGCTGCCGTGCCTGCGCACGCACGCCCCGGTTGACCTGCTGGTCCTGATGCTCGGCACCAATGACACCAAGACGATCTTCGGGCGGACGGCACCGGAGATCGCATCGGGCGTGGATTCACTCGTGGACCTGGCGCTGCGTTCGGCGACGGGGCCGGGTGGTTCGGCGCCGCAGGTGCTGATCGTGGCGCCCCCGGCACCCGGGGAGGTGACCGAGCGCTCGGAGCTGTGGGGCTTCGGGGAGGCGCGGGCCAAGGGGCTTCGTATGGCCGGGCTCTACCGGAGGGTGGCCACGCACCGGAAGGTCGCCTTCCTCGATGCCGGCGAGCACGTCACGGTTGACCCGGCCGATGGGGTGCACCTGCTGCCGGATGCGCACGCGGCGCTCGGCCGGGCGGTGGCGGCCGCGGTCCGCGGGCTCGTATGATCGCGGCCATGCACTCGACGATCCGATTCCGCCAGCTCCTCGTCGCCTGCGCTGCCGCGGTCCTGCTGACCGCCTGCATGCCGTCCTCCGACGCGATCACCAACCGGCCATGGAAGCTCGTGGAGCTGAACGGGTCGATGTCGGTTGTCGAGGCAGGGGTGGACTTCGGCGTGGATGGCAGGTACTCGGTCCAGCCGGGCTGCAACAGTGGTGGCGGGACCTACGCCATCAACGGCAACCGCATCACCACGGCGACGCCCACGCTCACCGCGATGTCGTGTGGCAACCCGGCGGATGCGCAGGAGCAGGCGTTCCTGGCCGCGCTCAACGCCGGCCCCCGGTTCGAGATCGAGACCCAGACCGGCCGGCTGCGCCTGGTCACGGACGCCGTCACCCTGGTCTTCGTCACCCCGTAGGCCCTCGCCGCCCACCCCGCGTACAATCCGCGGGCCAGCGAGGCGGCCGGATGGTTGCGCGACGGACGGGGCAACCCGGACGGCGTGAGGAAAGTCCGAGCTCCCCAGCGCAGGGTGGCGGGTAACGCCCGCCCGCCGTGAGGCGAGGACCAGTGCCACAGTGACGATGCCGGCCGTTCGCGGCCGGAGTGAAACGCGGCAAACTCCACCCGGAGCAAGGCCAAATAGGAGGGCGCAACCCCGGTTCGCCGGGGGGAGAGGTGCGCTGCCCAGCCCTCGGGTCGGCTGCATGAGCCGTCGGGCAACCGGCGGCCTTAGATGGATGACCGTCGCCGTGACGCAAGTCGCGGTACAGAACTCGGCTTACAGGCCGCCTCGCTGGCGCCTCACCCGATTTCGTGCGTGCCTCGACGCCGCCTGTCCGGCGCGGGCTCAGTCCTCGTCCGGGCGGAAGATGTGCGCGGCCGTGCAGGCGTTGCAGACCGGCAGGCTGGAGTCGAGGTCACCCAGGGGGATCGGCACCTTGCGGTCGGGGAAGAGGCACTCCACCTCGTACACGCGCTCCTGAGCACGATCGAGGGAGATCAGCCGCCGATAGGTGCAGCGCTTGATGCGATGCGGCGCGAGGCGCGACGGATCGTTCTCGGGGCTGCGGGCGGGTTCCTGGACGGCGAGGGGTAGCGCCATTGACCTCGTTGCTCGACTTGCCCCCGGCCGAACCGACGCCGCTACTGTAGCGCGCCGTGTCCAACCGGATTCGTGCAGGCGCGAACGCTATCACCCTCGAATCGGCACGGGCAAGGTGCCAGAGGTACTAGACTCGCCGCGGCCCGGGGTTCCCGGGCACCCGTGTCGGAGGTGATGGCGCTGGACGAGCAGCCGGTGGATGCCGGGCACGAAGCTGTTCGCACGTCGCAGCCGTACCCGGAGGGCTTCCTGTCGGCGCCTGGGAGCGCGGCGGGCCTCCCTGACGAGAGGGCCGTCTGCCCGTTCTTCCGCCGCTTTGCGGATGGCACGCTCAGCGCGCCCGTTGCCGCCCCGCTCGAGGGCCAGGTGTGTGCCGCGATCGGCGAGCCGCGCCCGCAGTCGGTCAATCAGCAGGAGCTCGTCTGCCTGCGCGCCGCCCATGCCGACTGTCCGCGCCACCAGCACCGGGCGTCAGCCCCGCCCCCGGCCCCTGCCCGGGCGACTCCGAAGGTGCCCCTCGCGACGCTGGTGGCCCTCCTGATCCTGGTCCTGAGCGCCGGCCTGTCGTTCGGGTTCGTGGCCGCGCGCGGCGGTCTGGGGATGCCGCCGGCCCCGAATGCCACTTCGACGGCCGCCGCGGTGATCGCCACGCGGGCTCCGGCCC
>JBAXFC010000086.1:0-10198 GCA_037140135.1 Chloroflexota bacterium | reverse complement strand
GTGGTGGGGTCCGCGGCGGTGGCCGGGTGGCCGGCGTCGGTGCGGCGGGGCTCCGGGGTCAGGACGCCGGTCTCGGGATGGATGCGCTCGGCGGCCCGGCGGGCCTCGACCACCTCGCGGTACGGCGCCCAGCCCTCGGCGCGGGCCCCCGAGGCATCGGGGTCGGTGCGCCAGTCCAGGTTCCGGCCTGACGGCCCCGCGGCCGGCGCGCGCCGCTCCCCGGGTCCGCCCGACGCGCGTCTACGATCCGGGTTCGTGCTATCCGGTGGCTCGGCCTCGCCAGCACGCTCGCCTGCACCACCCACGATCCCGGATCGTGCTGTCGCCGCCGGAGGGGTCGTGGACGCCCACGTACGAACCCCGGTCGTGCTTGGCACCGGCCCCCGCCCAGGGCCGCGCCAAGCACGATCCCCCGTCGTATCCGGCGCGGCCGAGGCAGCCGGCGAGGAGGAATCGGGCGGCGGCGTGGCACCCGGCCGCCTCCCAGCCGCTGCGGGCGTGACAACCCCGCCGTTAGCACGATCCCCCGTCGTATCCGGGGCTGGAGCGGTGTTGCGGCCGGACGTGGGCGAATACCCCGTCCCACGACCCGCCCGCAGCCAGGCGACGCTCGCGGGGGTGTCGCCCGGGCCGCCCTCGTCGTCCCCGCGGGCACCGGCCCGGATCGCCGGCGCCGAGCCCGGCGCACCCTCCCAGGTCCCGGTGTCCGCGGACGCCGGAGGACGCAGTCGCCCGCCTCGCGCGTGCTTGAGCTGGCCCATCGGATCCGTCAGCCCCCGTTCGGCCGCCATCGCCGCAGCGCCCGCCACCGCCACCTCGGCCACCAGCCGGCGCGAGCCCCGGGCCGCATCCGCGCCGAGCGCCGCGTCGTCCGCCGGCCGCTCGAAGAAGCTCGCAAACCCACCCTCGGCCTCGAGGTCCCGCCGCACCATGACCGAGTCGTACGTCTCGAGCGCCTTGGCCACCCGGTCCACCAGCGGGCGCGGAAACCCGAGCGCCAGCCCCACCTCCCGCACCGCCGACCGCGCCCGGTACGTGACGAGGTTGCAGACCATCCCCGTGTGCTCCTGGCCGTACCGGTTGTAGACGTACTGGATGACCTCCTCCCGCCGCTCGGAGCTGAAGTCGATGTCCACGTCCGGATACGCCGTCCGCCCCTCATTGATGAACCGCTCGAAGAGCAGCTCGTGGCGGATCGGGTCCACGCGCGTGATCCCCAGCACGTACGCCACGATCGAGTCCGCGGCACTCCCCCGCCCCTGCGCCGGGATGTGCCGCGACCTGGCGAACTGCATCAGGTCCCAGCAGATCAGGAAGAACTCGGCGAGGCCCGTCTTCTCGATGACATCGAGCTCGTGGGCCAGCTGCTTGACCACCGCGGGCGTGAGCGGGTGGTACCGGCGCCGGGCGCCCTCCCAGCACAGCTCCGACAGGTGCGAGAACGGTGTCTGGCCCTTGGGCACCGGGAAGCCCGGGAACCGGTAGCGCTCGAACGCGAGCTCCACCCGGCAGGCACCCGCGATCTCCACCGACGCTGCGATCCCCTCGCGCCAGGCCCGCGCCAGCACCGGATCGGCGGCCGTCACCGCCTCGTCGCCCGGCGGCATCGCCAGGAGGTCATCGGCCCCCTTGAGGTACGACTCCCCGTCGGGCCTGCGCAGGTCCGCAAGCTCGGCGAGCGTGCGCCCGTGGCGGATCGCGGTGATCACGTCATGCATCTCGCGGTCGGCGGGGAGCGCGTAGTGGACGTCGTTGGTGACCACGACCGGCAGCCCGACCTCCGAGGCGAGGCGCGCCGTCTCCGATGCGAGCCAGTCGTCGTCGGGGAGGAGGTGGTGCGAGAGCTCGAGCACGAACCCGGAACCGGCGGCCGAGTCCGCGGTGCCGAAGATCGCGGCGTACCGTTGGGCGGCGGCCCGCGCCCCCTCCCGGTCCCCTGCCAGCAGCCGCCGCGCCAGCTCCCCGTGCCGGCAGCCCGACAGCGCGATCAGCCCCTCGTGGTGCTCCTCGAGCAGCGCCGTGGTGAACCGCGGCACGGCCTTTGACCCTGCGAGGTTCGCCCGCGACACGAGCCGGCACAGGCTCCGCCAGCCGATCGCGTCCCGTGCGAGCAGCACCAGGTGCGGCCCGCGCTGCCCCTCGCCGATCCCGCGGTGGTCCTCCTTGACCACCGTCCTGTGCCCCGGCAGGCGGGCCCGATCCGGCCGCGGCCGCCGCGGCCTCCCATCCTCCACGGGGGGCGCCTCGTCCGCCACCGGTGGCCGCCGCCCAGGCTTCCACGAGCGCCGCGCCGGCACCACGATCCCGCCCGGGTCCACCGCCGCCGCATCGAGCAGCTCGATCTCGATCCCGATCACCGGCCGCACCCCGGCGGCCTCCATCGCCGCCGCGAACCGGACCGTCCCGTAGAGCCCGTTGTGGTCCGTGACCGCCACGCCGGCCAACCCCAGCGCGGCGGCGCGCGCGGCGACGTCATCGGGCGCGGAGGCGCCATCGAGGAACGAGAAGTTGGTGTGGCAGTGGAGCTCGGCGTAGGCGGGCGTGGTCACGATGTCCTGGATCTCCGGGGGCGGCCCGGAATCCTAGAACATCTGTTCTATCTTGACCATCCCCCAAACGACGGTGCCCAACCCTCAGGCAGGAGCGACGACCACCTGCTCGAGCGACCCGAGCACCATGTCCGCGCCGGCCGCCGCAAGGTCCACGCCCTCGCGCTCCGGCACCCCGACGACGAACAGGCCGGCATCGCGCGCGGACCGGATCCCGGTTGGCGAGTCCTCGAACGCCACCGCATCGGCGGGCGCCACGCCCAGGAGCCGGCACGCCTCGAGATACGCATCCGGAGCCGGCTTCGCCCGCCCCAGATCGTGCCCGGAGGCGATCGCGTCGAAGCAGTCGAGCAGCCCCGCCCCCTCCAGCGCCATGCGGACCAGGCGCCCGGCCGTGCTCGAGGCGACGGCGCACGGGATCCGCCCGTGGAGCGCGCGCACGAGCGCAGAAGCGCCCGGCCGGAGCGGCGCACCGGCGCGGTACCGGGCGCCCATGAGCTCGAGGAACTCGGCCTCGAGCGCCTCGTACGTGACCCCGCCGATCCGCTCGGCGTAGACCCGCACGGAGTCCTCGATGGACCTGCCGTGCGTCGCCGCCGCGTCGGCGGGCGTGTGGGCCTGGCCGTGGGCGACCAGCAGATCGGCCTCGGCGGCGACCCAGAGCGGCTCGCTGTCGAGCAGCAGGCCGTCCATGTCGAACACGACGGCCGCGAATCGGCCGGGCAGGACGAGCGAGGCGCCCGGATCCTCGCGGACCACGGGCGCCTCGCCGGAAATGCGTGCGCAGCGAGCGTCGCTCACTCGGGCGGCAGCTCCTTGTAGACGAGGTCGATGTCGATGCCCTGGCGGCGCCGGACCATCCGGGCGATGAAGTACACCGCGAGGCCCACGACCACGATCATGCCGAGGAACGCCGGGACCCACCACGCGTTGTCGGGCGAGCCGAGCGCGAGCGGCGGGTAGGCGAGGACGCAGTACACGAGGAAGGCCATGACCACGATGGCCAGCGGCGCCACGATGTACAGCACCGGGATGCCGGCCAGCTTCACGTTCGCCGGCGACGCCTGGTACAGGTCGGCGCGTCGGGTGGGGAACATGAGCGCCGCGATCGCGACGATCACGATGCACACGACACCCGCGAGCACGCCGAGGGCGAGCCAGGTGTTGAAGTCGGTGGACCAGATGCTCCACACGAGCATGCCGGTCACGATCGCCATCACCAGCAGGATCGCCGCGACCGGCGAGTGGAAGCGCTCGTTGACCTGGCTGAACCGCTCCGGAAGCAGGCGGTCGAAGGACCACGCGAAGACGGTGCGGATCGGCATGAAGGTGTTGCCCACCATCGCCGGCAGGCTCCAGAACAGGAACGAGCCCACGATCAGGACCGTGAGCACCGGCACGTTGTACACGAGCGCGGCGAACACCTGGTAGAAGGCGCCGCCCGGGATCGCGTAGCCGCTCTCGGCGGTGTTGGCGGCGACGACGAAGTCGAAGCCTGTGACCTTGAACAGGAGGGCCGCGCCGAGGGCGATGAACAGCACGTCCCAGACGAGGGCGCCGACCATGATGGTCAACTGGCGGCTGCGATTCATGGCGCTCTTGAGCTCGCCGGAGAGGTAGACCGACCACCAGTTCCACATCATGAAGGTCATCACGATGAAGATGGCCGGCAGGGTCATGCCCATGTCGCCGAGGTCGGGCTGCAGGCCCGCGACGCCGGCGTTGGCGATGACGCCCTGCATCGTGGCGCCGCCCTGGGCCTGGTTGAGCGAGTCGAAGTGCGCCCGGAAGTCGCCCGTGGAGCCGAGCAGCAGGCAGGCGAAGGCGAGGAACGTGCCGATCGACGCGATGATCCAGAAGGCGTTCTGCCAGCGGAAGGTGGTCCGCGTGCCGCGGATCAGGACGATCGTCATCAGGGCGATCATCGAGAAGCCGCCCAGGAAGGTCCACACCTTGTCCGTCTGGAAGGCCGTGCCCCAGTCGGTGAGGGCCTGGATGCCGAGCATCGCGCCGAGGCTGGTGAGGACCGGTCCCAGGGCGAGGACCGCGAAGTAGCGCGCCCAGAACGTGGCGCCGATCATCGCGGACAGGGCGGCCGCGAAGTTGGAGACGAGCGCCAGGGGCGGCGACAGGATCCGGCTGACCCACACGTAGTCGCCGCCGGTGCGCGGCATGCTGGACGCCAGGAGCGACATCATGACCAGCACCGGGATGTTGATCACGAGGCAGATGAGCGTGACGCTCACGAAGTCGGCCTTGGGGAAGGCCGACAACGCCCAGAACAGGCCGAACGCCAGGGTGGCGCCCACGGGCGCCGAGAACACCGCGTTGAAGATCGTCGCATCGAGCGCCGAGGCCTCGCGGACCAGGCCTGTGCTCTGGCGGACGAACAAGCCTCCTCGTCCGCCTGGGGTTCCAGATGCCACCACGTTCCTCCGGTGCATCGAGGACGCGCGCGTCAACACGGCGCACTGCGCTTGGCCGCTAGGGGAACACAACTGAACATCTTTCGTCAACAGGTTCTGTGAGGTATAACAACTCTCGATGTCCGATCCTGATGTCCGTCGCGCTCCTCCGCGGCCCGGGCGTGCGCCCGTGGACCGGCGCCACGTGATCCTGGAGCGGGTCGCGGACGAGCAGTCCATCGCCGTGGGCGACCTGGCGCGGGAGCTCGGCGTCTCCGAGATGACGATCCGCCGCGACATCCGCCTCCTCGAGCGGGACGGGTTCCTGCGCCAGACGTACGGCGGCGCGACGGCCCACCTCACCCGCAGCCTCGATGTCGCCTTCAACGCCCGCGCCCTCCAGCACCCGCGCGAGAAGCGGCTGATCGCGATGCGGGCGGCACCCCTGGTCGACGGCCGGTCCACGATCTTCCTCGGCGTGGGCACCACGACCGAGCAGTTCGCGCGCTACCTGCACGCCCGGGAGGACCTCACGGTCGTGACCCCGTCGCTCGTTGCGGCCAGCCTGCTGGGGACGCGCCCGGTCCGGACCGTGATCCTCGGCGGCACGGTCCGCCGCGACGACCTCACCGCCACCGGGCCGATCGCCGCGGCAACCATCGGGCGCTTCCGGTTCGAGGCTGCCGTCATCGGGGCGGCAGGCATCTCCGCGCGCTGGGGCCTGACCGAGATCAGCGACGAGGAGGCCGAGATCCAGCGCGTGGCCATCGACCGGGCGGAGCAGGTCATCATCCTTGCCGACGGCTCCAAGGTGGGTGGCGCGGCAACGGCCGTCGTCGGCCCCCTGCAGCCGGGGTTCACCCTCGTCACCGATATCTCGGCGCCCGCGGCGGAGCTCGCCGCGCTGCGCACCCAGGGCCTCTCGATCATCATCGCCGGCCGCGACACGGCCGAACCGGAACCACCACGACGCCGCGTTTCCCCGGCGCCCCGCCGCAGTAGGAGTTGACCATGGACCTGATGGAGCGAACCTTCGGCACTCGGAAGCCGGTCATCGCGATGCTCCACCTCACGGGGCTCCCGGGCCGCCCGTGGCACGACGTGCAGGCCGGCATGGACCGCGCCGTGGATGTCGTCGGCAAGGACCTGGCGGTCCTCCAGGACGCGGGCGTGGACGGCGTGATGTTCTGCAACGAGCAGGACCTGCCCTACCAGCTCAAGGTGGGGCCCGAGATCGTGGCCGCCATGGCCTACGTCGTCGGACGCCTCAAGACCGACGTGAAGGTCCCGTTCGGGGTCAACCTGCTCTGGGACGCCATCGCCAGCCTCGCCGTGGCCCGCTCCACCGGCGCCACCTTCGTGCGCGAGGTCATGACCGGCGTCTACGAGAGCGATCTCGGCATGATCTCGCCCTCGATCGGCGAGATCGGCGGCTACCGTCTCGCGATCGGCGCGTCCAACGTGCTCCTGTTCGACAACATCCAGCCCGAGTTCGCCTCCGCCATCGGCCACCGGACCGTCGCCGACCGCGCCAAGGGTGCGGCCTTCCTGGGCGCGGACGCGATCCTGATCAGTGGTCCGGCGGCAGGCACCGCGATGACGATGGGCCACCTGGTCGCCGCCAAGGGCGCCGTGCCCAACACCCCGGTGATCGCCAACACGGGCGTCCGGGCGGACTCGATCGGCGAGATCTTCAAGGTGGCCGACGGCGCGATCGTCGGGACCAGCCTCAAGGTTGACGGCAACACCTGGAACGCCGTGGACCCGGACCGCGCCCGGCGCCTCGTGGACGCCGCCGGCCGGGCCCGCGCCGCCGCCGGCTGACGCCGCGATGGGCCGCAAGACCAGGGTCTACTTCGCGACGGACCTGCACGGCTCGTCGAAGTGCTTCCGCAAGTTCCTCAACGCCGGACCCACCTACGGCGCCGATGTCCTCGTCCTCGGCGCCGACCTCGGCGGCAAGGCGATCCAGGGCATCACGCGAGGTGCCGGTGGCCGCTGGCACGCGCGGTTCATCGGCACGGACCACGATGTCACCGAGGGCGCGGAGCTCGAGGCGCTCGAGAAGCTGATCGAGGACCACGGCTACTACCCCTACCGGGAGGAGCCGGGCGAGCTTGCGGCCCGCCAGGCGGATGGCACGCTCGACGCGCTGTTCCTGGCCCTGATGGCGCGCCGGCTGACCGACTGGATGGCGCTCGCGGACGAGCGGCTCCGGCCCAAGCAGATCCCGCTGTTCGCGATGCTGGGCAACGACGACCCGGTGGAGCTGGCGGCCATCCTCGATGCGTCGCCGTGGGCCGTCCATGCCGAGGGCAGGGTCCTGCAGCTCGACGACGACCACGAGCTGGTCTCCTGGGGCTGGTCCAACCTCACCCCGTTCCTGAGCCACCGCGAGCAGCCCGAGCCCGCCCTCGCGGCCTCCCTCGCGGAGATGACCTCGCGTCTGCGGGATCCGTCGCGAGCCGTGTTCAACCTCCACGTGCCGCCCTACGGCTCCGGCCTCGACGAGGCGCCCGTCCTCGACGAGACGCTGACCGTCCAGCAGCAGGCGGGCCAGGTGACGTTCGGGCCGTGCGGCTCCACGGCCGTGCGCGAGGCGATCGAGGCCGTGCAGCCGCTGCTCAGCCTCCATGGCCACATCCACGAGTCCGCCGGGATCCGCCGGATCGGCCGGACGATCGCGATCAACCCGGGCTCCGACTACTCGACCGGCGCGCTCAACGGCGCGCTGATCACGCTCGAGCGCGACAAGGTGGCCACCCACCAGCTGGTCCGCGGATGAGCGCGCGCGACGTCCTCGTCGCGATCGACGTCGGCACGTCTGGCGCGCGCGCCGCCGCCTTCGACCTCGCGGGCGACCGGTTCCTCGAGGTCCGGCGGCCCTACCCCACCCACTCGCCGCGGCCGCTCTGGGCGGAGCAGTCCGCCAATGCCTGGATCTCGGCGTCCCTGGCCTCGCTGGGCGAGCTCGCGACACGGCTGGGGCCGGCCGCGAAGGTCCACGGGATCTCGCTCACCGGCCAGTGCCCGTCGATCGCCCTGCTCGACGGCCGCGGCCGGCCGCTGGGCCCCGGCCTCACGTACCGCGACAACCGGGCGGAGGCGGAGGCGGACGAGATCCGGGAGCGGTTCGGCGACGCAGCCATCCACCACCGCACCGGGCACCTCCCGGCGGCGTTCCACATCGCCCCCAAGCTGCGCTGGATCGCGCGCAACGAGCCCGCCCGGTGGGCGGCGGCCCGACTCGCCGTCCAGCCGCGCGACCTCGTCATCCTCGCGCTCACCGGTGAGGCCGTCACGGACGGCTCGCACGCCGCAGCCACCCTCCTCCACGACCTGCGCGGGCGCCGCTGGGACCCGGAGCTGCTCGACGCCCTGGAGATCCCCGCGTCGCTCTTCCCCCGCCTCGGACGGTCCACCGAGGTGGTCGGCACGCTGCGCCCGGACGTCGCCGCGAGGGTGGGCCTGCCCGCCTCGACGCCGGTGATCCTCGGCGGCGCGGATTCCCAGGCCTGCGCCTTCGGGGCGGGCGTCGTGGCCGCCGGGCCGGTCTCGGAGATGGCGGGCTCGTCCACCTGCCTCAACGCCGTGCTCGCGGAGCCCCTCGACGTCCTCGAGGTCACCCACTACCCCCACGTGATCGCCGATGCGTTCACCACCGAGACCGGCATCAACACCACGGGCTCCGCGGTCGCCTGGATCGCGGACCGGATGTACGGCGGCAGGCGCGGACGGGCCACCGGCGCCGACTACGCCCGCCTCGACGCGGAGGCCTCGGCCGTCCCACCGGGCGCCGACGGCCTGGCGTTCCTGCCGGTCCTCGCGGACGGCGAGCGGGTGGACCCCTCGCTGCGGGGGGCGCTCACCGGCCTCTCCCTCCGGCACGGCCGGGCCGAGATCGCCCGCGCCGTCCTCGAGGGCGTCGCGTTCGACATCCGGGCCCAGATCGGGCTGTTGTCGGGGGCCGGGCAGCCGGTCACGGAGCTGCGCGTCTCCGGCGGTGATGCCCGTCTCGCAACCTGGAACCGGGTCAAGGCCGACGCCACGGGCCTCGTCGTGCGGACGATCCCGGGCGACGCCGCGGTGACCGGGGTCGCCATGCTGGCCGGCATCGGCGCCGGCATCTACCGGGACCTCGGGGCGGCCATCGACGCCTGCGTCCACCCCGATGCCCCCATCGAACCAGATCCGGCCACCGCTCCGGCCTACGCCGCCGCCTTCGAGATGTGGCAGGCGCTCGCCGGCGCGGCGGTCGTGCACCGCGAGGAGGCGGCACCGTGAAGCTGCGCCTGGGGATCAACACCTGCTTCGCCGTCAAGCGCTGGCCGCAGGCGGAGGCCTGGGCGCCGATCGTCGCCGACCGGCTCGGGCTGCGCCTGGTCCAGCACTCCTTCGACCTCGTGACCCGGGACGTTGATGATCCGGCGGCCCTGCGACGGGTCTGCGACGGGCACGGCCTGGAGCTCGCCTCCACCTTCACCGGGCTCGCCGCCTACTCCGCCAACCTGCTGCTCGACCCGCGCAGCGAGGCCCGGCAAGCGGCCGAGGCGTGGTTCACGTGGGCGATCGGGTGGACGGCAGCGGCCGGCGCCACGGCGACGGGTGGCCACGTGGGCGCGTTCTCGGTCGCCGGCTGGCGCGACCCGGTCACCCGGGCGGCCCGCTGGTCAGGGCTCCAGGACGCTCTTGCGCGCCTGGCGACAACGGCGCGGACCGCCGGCCTCGAGCAGCTCGTGATCGAGAACCTGGCCGTTGCCCGGGAACCCTCGACGATGGCGATGGTCCATGACCTCGTGACGGACGGTGATGCCGCCCGGGTCCCGGTGGGCCTCTGCCTGGACACCGGGCACATGTGCGTGGTGGGAACGGAGGGCGACGAGCGCGATCCCTACGCGTGGCTGCGGGCGATGGCCCCGGTCACCGCCATGCTCCAGCTCCAGCAGTCCGACGCCGAGGGCGACCACCACTGGCCGTTCACGGCCGCCCGCAACGCGCAGGGACGCGTGGACGCGGACCGTGTGATCGACGCGCTCGGCGAGGGCGGGGTGGAGCAGATGGACGCCTACCTCGAGGTCATCCCGTCCTTCGAGCAGGACGACGACGAGGTGCTCGACGACCTGGAGGCCTCGGTGGACCACTGGCGCGAGGCGCTTGCGCGACGCGGGGTCCACGCAGCCTGACCGCCAGGACCCGAGGCCGACGGAGCCCGACGGAGCCCGACGGAGCCCGACGGAGCCCGAC
>JBAXFC010000085.1:0-10252 GCA_037140135.1 Chloroflexota bacterium | reverse complement strand
CATCGCCAGCACCGTCTCGCGCACCGGCGACGCCCGCAGGCACATCCCGGTCGTGTGCAGCCAGGCCGCCCCGGCGACCAGCGCCGGATCGAGGTCGTCGGCCCCAAGGTGGACGAGCGCGCCGCCATCGAGCGGCCAGACCACGAGATACCGCTCCCCGTCCGGCTCGACCAGCGCGAGAACCTGGCAGGTGGGCGCCGCATCGGTCACGACGAGGCCGGCCGTTCCCACGCCCACCGCCGCGAAGTCCCCGACGAGGAACCGCCCGAAGCCGTCATCGCCCACCGCGCCCGCGAACTCCACCGGCACGCCGAGACGCGCGAGGGCCGCCGCGGTGTTGCCCGCGGTGCCGCCGCCCGTGAGGCGGGGCTCGCGCACGATGCGGTCGGCTGCGGGCAGCGAGCGGTCCGGCAGGTCCACCACGAGGTCCACGTTGACGTCGCCCAGGACGACGACCGGGCGGGCCCCACGGGCGGCCGCTCCCCCGGCAGTCGCCCCGTCCCCTGCAGGCACCACCGCGGCGATCAGGCGTGCCGCGCCGCCGCGACGAACGCCGCGACCCGCTCGAGATCCTTGCAGAACCCGCCGCCATCGAGCGCCCGATTGGTGTGGGTGAGCGAATCGACGCCCCATGGCGCCACCGCCCGGATCGCCTGGCGAACGTTCTCCGCCGACAGGCCGCCCGCGAGGATGACGGGCACCCGCACTGAATCCACGATGTCGCGGCTGACCGACCAGTCGTGGGTCTTCCCGCTCGCGCCGATGCCGGGGATGCCGGCCGCCTGGGTGTCGAGGATCAGGTAGTCCGACACCTCGGCATAGTCGCGGGCGACCCGGACGCTCTCGAGTCCTGTGACCGAGACGGCGGTCATGATCGGGACGCCGGGCAGGCGGGCCCGGATCGCACCCACGTCCCGGGGGGTGATCCGCTCCGCGAGCGGGCACAGGTGGAGGATCGACGGCCGGACCAGCTCCACCATCGTCACGATCCGCGCGGGATCCATGTCCACCGTGAGCGCGACGCACCGGGCCCGGTCCCCGACCGCATCGACGATGTCGCGCATCGCCTCGAGCGTGGGCAATTCGCCCGGAAGACCCTGGGGCGGCGTGATGCCGACGTGGTCGGCCCCGGCGTCCACGCATGCGAGCGCCTCCGCGGGACTCTGCATCGTGTACAGCTGGATGATCATCGCGGCATTCTAGGGTGCACCGGCCGGTGGCCGGATGCTAGAGGGCGCCGGCAAGCCAGCCGCCGCCCCGGGTGACGCGGTACGGCCGCAGGTCGTCATCGAGCTCCACGATGTGCGAGCGCCGCCCGACCTCGAGCAGGCCGCGGTCCGTCTCGCCCAGCAGGGCAGCCGGGTTGGTGGACGCGGCGGCAACTGCGGCAGGCAGGGAGATCCCGGCGCCCACCAGGTTGCGGACCGCGGTGTCGAGCGCGATCACCGACCCGGCGAGCGTCGTCGTCCCGACGAGCGTCGCCCGGCCGTCGCGCACCTCCACCTCGAGGCCGCCCACGCGCCCGAACCCGTCGCCGGTCCCCGCGAACGGCAGCGCATCGGAGACCAGGATCAGCCGGTCCGCAGGCTTGGTGCGCGCGATGATCGGCCACAGCGCCGGGTGGACGTGGTTGCCGTCCGCGATGAGCTCCACGTAGGCGGCATCGTCGGTCAGGGCGGCGACGGCGAGGCCGGGCAGCCGGTGGTCCACGCCGCTCATCGCGTTGAACAGGTGGGTGGTTGTGCGGCCACCGGCCGCGAACCCCGCCCGCGCCTCCTCCAGCGTGGCGCCCGAATGGCCGATCGAGGGCGCGATGCCGAGCGCCGCGAGGCGCGCGATCAGCTCCAGCGATCCTGCGAGCTCCGGCGCGATCGTCATGATCCGCAGGCCCTCGAGCGCGGCGTCGATGATCGAGGGGTCCAGGTCCGCCGGCGTCCGCAGCAGCGCGGGGTCATGGGCGCCTTTGCGGGCGGGCGCGATGAACGGCCCCTCGAGGTTGAAGCCGAGCGGCTGCGCGCCGCCGGTGGGCGCCTTGGCCATCCAGGCCCGCACGCGGTCCGCGAAGCGCGGGATCTCGTCCGCGGGGAGCGTGGGGGCGGTCGGCAGGAACGAGGTCACGCCGCGCTTGAGCAGGGCGTGGGCCATCCCGGTGAGGGCGTTGGCATCGCCGGTGGCGTCGTGACCGCCCCAGCCATGGCAGTGGACGTCGATGAAGCCCGGGGCGACGTACGGCCCGGCCGCGGCATCGCGGTTGTCGGGCTCGAGGTGGACCTCCGCGATCCAGCCGTCCTCGAGGATCAGGCGCCCCGGCACCACCTCGTGCGCGAGGACGAGCCTGCCTTCGACGATGTCACGCACCCTGGACCTCCCGGAGCGCCTCGCGCATGGCGAGGATGTTCTCCGCCGGCACGTTGGGCTGGATGTTGTGTACGGCGGCGAAGACGAAGCCCCCGCCGTCGCGCAGGTCTGTCACCCGGCGCCGGACCTCGGCCCGGACCTCGTCGGGCGTGCCCGCGCCCAGCACGCGCTGGGTGTCCACGCCGCCGCCCCAGAAGACGACGTCGCGCCCGAAGTCGCGCTTGAGGGCCGCCGTTTCCATGCCCGATGCCGAGACCTGCACGGGGTTGAGGATATCCACCCCGATCTCGACCAGGTCCGGGATCAGCTCCCGCACCGCGCCACAGGTGTGGAAGAAGACCTTGGCGTCCGTGCGGGCGTGGAGATGCTCGAACAGCGCCCGGTGGAGCGGCTTGACGAGCTCCCGGTACGTGCGGGGCGAGAACAGCGTCCGGTCCTGGCCGCCGAGGTCGTCCGCCTCGACGAGGATGTCCGCGTTGCCATCGACGAGCGGCAGGACCCGGTCCCAGTAGGCGATCTTGACCTCGAGGATCCGCTCCATGATGCGGACGGCGAGGGCGGGCTCGGCGGCGAGGTCCATGTACCCCTCCTCGAACCCGCGCAGCTTGAACAGGCCCTCGGTGAGGCCGCCGCAGATGGACCCGATGGCGATCGCCCGGCCCTCCGCGGCGATCGCCCGGGCGTCCTCGGCCATGCCTGCGTACCGGGCACCGTCGGTGGCGTCAGGCCAGGGGTAGGCCTCGACGTCCGCCAGGCCGATCTCGCCGGTCAGCGGCGGGGCGTAGGAGTCGTAGTACATGCCGCCCGCGATCGGCATCCGCCGGCCGACGCCCCACTCGTCGGTGAAGACGTGGTGGCCGTCCAGCTCGGCGATGATGCGCTTGTAGCCGGCGCCGGCGCGCGGCGGGACGAGGCGGACGTCGGCGTCCATCGCCTCGAGGACGTCGGGCTCGACGTCGGCGAGCTGCTGGGTGATGTCGATCACGCGGCCCTCGCGCGGCTCGAGACCCAGCGCGGGCCGGAGACGCTCGTAGGCGCGGAGGTGGATGCCGGTGACGCGGGTGCCACCGAGGTCGAAGGGGATCCGGTCGGGCTCGCGGTGGGCGAGCGTGGCGCGGATGCGCTCGCGGGAGGTGGTCACGGGTCAGTAGCCCACGGACGGGAGCCAGGTGCCGCGCGGCTCCTGGTAGATGCCCACGGCCATCAGCTGGGTCACGAAGAAGACTCGCAACCCCTCGTTGAGGCACCACCGGAAGAGCTCGCCGTTGGCAAGCGGCACCAGGAAGCCGGGCGTGCCGAACTCCTCCGACTCGCAGATGAGCGCGATCATGTCGTCGTTGGTCTCGGCAACCGAGTGGGCGAAGTAGTTGATCCTCGTCGTGTAGCCGCTGATCCGGCCGAGGTGCTCCACGACGCGCGCGGTGCCGGCCTCGATCGCCTCGTGGACCTCGCCCGCGCGGGTGTGCCCGTGGACGCGCGCGCACAACGCGTTGCAGGCGGCCTCGTCGGCAGGGGTGGCCCGGCGCACGTCGTAGCCGGGCATCCGGCGGCGGAGCGGCTCACCGTGCATCGCGGCGAACGCACCCTTCACGTCCATGCCCAACTTCGCGTACAGGCTGAGCGAGCGGTTGTGGTAGGCGATCTGGAGCAGCCGGACGCCCGGGGTGCCGGTCTGCCGGGTCCGCTCGAAGAGCGCCTCCATCAGCAGCCGGCCGACATGCCGGTCCTGGACGGCGGGATCCACGCTGATCGGGCCGATGGCCGAGATCGTGCCGCGCTCGTCGAGGAAGCTGGAACCCAGGATGCGGCCGTCCCGCTCGGCGACCACGCCGTGGATGCGGGGGTGGTTGATCAGCCATCGGATCGGCTCGGCAGCGGCCGCCACGTCCGGAAAGTCGTGCGGGAAGCCGTGCTCGTCCGCGAGGGTCGCGAACGCGTCGTAGCAGATCCGTCCGGCCTCGACCCAGTCGGCGTCGCCCGCCTCGCGGATGGTGACGCCCGTCGTTCCGGGCACCAGCGTGTCCATCGTTCCTCCTGTGCCCCCTAGCGTGGCTGCGACGCCACCCCATCCCCGCCGGCCGGGGTGTAGTAGCGCCGGTACTCGCCCGGCGACATGGCGCACGAGCGATGGAACACCTTGTAGAACTGGTTGAGGTTGGTGTAGCTCACGGAGCGCGCGATGTCCGCCACGGACTGGTCCGTGGCCAGGAGCAGGCGCTTCGCCTCGGCCACGCGGACCTGGGTGACGTACTCCTTGAAGCTCACGCCGGTCACGTCCTTGAACACGTGGCGAACGCGCGACGGGCTGATGTGGGCGACCTCGGCGACATCCTCGAGCGTGATGCTCTCCCGGCAGTGGCCGTCCACGTAGGCGAGCACCGGGCGGATCTGCTGCCGCCGGTCCGCGGCGGTGCGCACGGCTCCCGCCGTGGCCCCGGCCTCCGGGTCCCGGTTCACGAGGGCGATCGCCATCCGCAGGGTGGCGTCGGCAAGGTGGCGCTCGGCCGGGTCGTGGCGCTCGTGGATCTCGCGCAGGCGATGGAGCAGCGGGGCGACCTCCGCGGCGAGAGGTGTCCCGCCACGGATGCGCGGCGACGACGTCCGCTCCGCCGGGCGGAATGGCGCGAGGTAGCCGAGGTCAAGCTCCCGGCAGCCGGGATGGGCGAGCAGCTCCGGCCGGAAGAGGACCAGGAGCAGGCGGAGCGGCCAGCCGGGGTCGGCGAGGGCGACGTGCGGCTGGCTGTTGTCGATGAAGAAGATGTCACCGGCCTGGGCCGGGTACGTGCGCTTGCCGAACATGAACGAGCCGGAGCCGTCGAGCACCAGGGCGATCTCGAAATGGTCGTGCCAGTGCATGGGGTCGCCGTCGCCGAGCGCCGAGTACTCGATCGCGGCGAGGGGAAACTCGGGGTCCATGTCCTGGGCCCAGATGTACACGGCCATGGGCACCACGGTGCCAGCGGCCAGCCGCATCGGACAGGGCCACATGGAGCGTTCCGACAGTCCGGCTCAGACCCCGCGACCGCTTCTGCCAGTTCTTCGGCCACCGCTGGCATTGCCGCCCGTGGCCATCGGCCCGACGATCAACGGGTCGAGGACCCTGTCCCGAGGAGAAGAGCAGCATGGCCTATCCGAACCTGTTCAGCCCGCTCCAGATGGGGAACATCGAGCTCCCCAACCGGATCGTGCACGTGCCCACCGACATCAGCTCGTCCCACGCGGACGGCGAGGTCTCCGAGCGCGACATCCACCATCATGGGGACATCGCCAAGGGCGGCACCGGGTTCGTGATCGTGGGCGCCACCACGCCGGACATGAAGACCGGCCGGCCGACGGTGACCTGCCTCGTCGCCGATGGCGACAACTATGTGCCAGGCCTCGCCCGCCTCGCCGAGTCGATGCACCGGTACGGCGCCAAGTGCGCGGTCCAGCTGCAGCACCCCGGCCGCCAGTGCGCGATCCCCCGCTACAACACGCTCGGCGCCACGGACCGGGTGCTCAAGCTGCCGTGGTCCGCGGGCCACGAGATCGTCTATGAGAACGCCGAGGAGAAGGGCAAGGAGATCCGCGAGGCCTCCATCGCCGAGATCCTCGAGCTGGTCGACCTGTTCAGCGAGGCCGCCTGGCGGGTCAAGCAGGCGGGCTTCGACGCGGTCGAGCTCCACGCGGCGCACGGCTACCTGCTGTCGGAGTTCATGTCGCCGTACCTGAACATGCGCACGGACCGGTTCGGTGGCTCGTTCGAGAACCGGATGCGCTTCCCGCTCGCGGTGATCGACTCGATCAAGAAGAAGTGCGGCAGGAACTACCCGATCCTGGTCCGCTACTCCTTCGAGGAGTGGTGCCCCGGTGGCCGGGGCATGGACGAGGGCATCGAGACCGCACGCGTGCTCGAGCGGGCCGGTGTCGCCGCGCTTGACCTCTCCCAGGGCATGCAGGAGAGCCCGGGCGCCGGCTTCGACCCGATGCAGTACCCGGAGGGCTGGGCCACCTACGCTGCCGAGGCGACCAAGAAGGTCGTCAGGATCCCGGTCATCACGTCGCACTCCCTGCGCAGCCCCGAGTACTGCGAGCAGATCCTGGCCGAGGGCAAGACGGACCTCGTCGGTCTCGCGCGCCAGCTCCTCGCAGACCCGTACTGGCCGGTCAAGGCCAAGTACGGCAAGACCAAGTCGATCCGCAAGTGCATCTCGTGCCTGGGCGGCTGCTGGCAGGAATCGCTGATGGCCAAGCACGAGATCGCGTGCTCCATCAACGCCGCCTGCGGCAACCCGGCGTACTCGGAGATGAAGAAGACCACCAGGGCCGTCCGCGTGGCGGTCGTCGGCGGCGGCCCGGCCGGCATGGAGGCGGCCCGCATCGCGTCCGAGCGGGGGCACGCGGTCACGCTGTTCGAGCGCGAGGGCGAGCTCGGCGGCGCCATGAAGTTCGTGTGCATGGTCCCGGGCAAGGAGAAGATGCGCTGGTACCTGGACTGGATCCGGGACCAGCTGCTCGACCTCGCCGTGGACATCCGGCTCAACGCATCGCCCACCGTGGACGACCTGCGCGGGTTCGACGTCGTGCTCAACGCGACGGGCGCGCGCTCGTATGTGCCGGACGTCGTGGGTGATGTGTCCAAGGTGGTCCCGTTCGAGGAGACCATGGCCTGCCCCAAGGTGGCCTGCGAATGCCACCCCGGCGCCCGCAAGATGCGCAAGCTCGGGCAGCGGGTCCTCCTCTGGGGCGACCACTACGCCGCGACGGATACCGCCGCCTGGCTCGCCGACATCGGCCGCGAGGTCACGATCGTCACCGAGAACCGCGACTTCGCCGCGGACACCGAGGTCATCCACCTGTACGTGCTGCGCAAGCGGTTCGAGCAGGGCGACGCCGAGGTCCTGCACAGCAAGCCGTACAAGTTCCCGGTCAAGGTGATCACGTCCACCACGGTGACCGAGATCCGCGACGGGTCCGTGGTCCTCGCTGACAGCGGGTTCAACCGGTCCGAGCTCGAGGTGGACGACATCGTCACCTGCCACGTCCGGCCGGTGAACGGGCTGTTCGAGGAGCTCAAGGCGGCCGGGGTCAACGTGCTCAACGCCGGCGACTCCGTCCGGCCGCGAAACCTCTACCACGCGGTCAAGGAGGGCTCCGCGTTCGGGGCGGCCGTGGACCAGCACCTGCTGTTCAACTCCAACGGCGCCATCCTCGACGACCTGCCGATCGACGTGCTCGCCCAGCTCACCCGCGACGATGGGCCGTCGTACACCGCGAAGCGCATGGAGGAGCTGCTGGCAGCAGCGTCGCGGTAATCATCCCCGGGTGGCGCGCGACTCTCCCCCCAGCCGCCGCCGCCCGGATCTCATCCGGGCGATCGGCTATCCCCCCAGCCGATCGCCCGGTCCCCGTCCGGGGGATCTCGGATGTGTCGCTGCAGCGGGTCGCCCTGGGCCTCCGGACCCGACCCGGCGTCGGGCGCGGGGTCCGGGTCCGGCGTGGGGAGGTCGCTCAGGCCACCGGCCCGTCGTCCATCTCGAAGCGCACATCGAGCGCGTACCGCTCGCCCGGGTAGCGGGACTCGGTTGCCTCGACCAGCCGGCCATGGACGTCCGCGATCACGCGGCGCTCCACCAGCAGCGGCGATCCGGCCCGCACACCCAGCAGCCGCACGTCTTCCGGCGAGGCCGCCTCGGCGGTGATCGTCGCGTTTCCCCGCCGCAGGTGGAGACCGGCCCGGGCGAGCGCCTCATGGAGCGAGCCCGCCTCGAGGTCCGCCGCCATCACGACATCCGCCGTCCGCGCCACCAGGACCGCCGTCTCGAACGCGATCGGCTCACCATCCGCGAGCCGCAGCCGCCGGACGACCACGACCGGCTCCGTCGGCCGCAGGCCCAGCAGCCCGGCCTCCACCACCGACGACGGCCGGATCTCGCAGGTGAGCAACCGCGACGAGGGCACGCGGCCCAGGCGCTCCATCTCGTGCGAGAACGCCATCAGGCGGTCCGCGTGACGGTGGGACGGCGGCGCCACGGTGAACGTCCCACGCCCCGGGATCCGCTCCACCAGCCCATCCTCGGCCAGGCGCTGCATCGCGTTGCGCGCGGTCATCCGCGAGACGCCGAACTCCCGGCACAGCTCGTCGTCGGACGCGAGCCGCTCGCCCGGCGGCATCTTGGCGATCCGCTCCCGGAGCGCCAGTTCGATCTGGCGGTACTGCGGCAGCCAGGCGCCGCCGGTCGTGGCGGTCACACCAGGCCGGCGCGTTCCGCCCCGTGGACGGCGGCCCCGATGGACCCCGCCCAGATCCCGAGCTCTGCCGCCACCAGCTGCACCTGCTCGGGCGCGGTGGTGCGCACCCGCCGCGCGATCTCGGACCGGATCGGCGCGAACAGCAGCTCGCCTGCCGCAGCCACGCCACCGCCGATGACCACGCGGTCCGGCGAGATGACGGTGATCATGTTCGAGATCCCGATGCCCAGGTACCGGCCCACGTCGGCGATACCGGCCAGCGCCCGGGCATCGCCCGCCTGCGCGGCCCGCACGGCCTCCTCGGCGGTCCCGGTCCCGCAGGCCGCCGCGAGCTGGTCGGCCCGGCAGTAGGCCTCGAGACAGCCCCGGTTGCCGCAGCCGCACCACGGTCCGTCCGGATCGATGGTCTGGTGGCCGATCTCGCCCGCGGTCCCGTCGTGCCCCTGGTGGACGTGTCCGTCGATCGCGATCACACCACCCACGCCGGTCCCCAGCGTGAGCCCGACCATCGAGGACGCACCGCGCCCGGCGCCGAGGCGCAGCTCGGCGAGCCCGAAGGCCCGCGCGTCGTTGACGAGGAATGTGGGCACGCCCGCCGACGCCTCCACCGGCCCGGCAACCGGGTGCCCGTCCCACGGTCCCGGCACGTTGACGAGGAAGCGGGTGCGACCGGTCGCCGGATCGAAGAGCCCCGGGATCCCGATCCCGATGCTCGCGACCGGCCCGCAACGGTCCACGGCTGCCAGCGCCGCCTCGGCCAGCTGGGCGGTCACCGACGCCGGCACGGCGGCCGCGTCGGGAACGACGCGCGTGGGCACCGAGTCGCGCTCGACGGTGGTCCAGCCGCCGGCGTCGTGCTCCACGACGCACCACTTGAGGTTCGTGCCCCCGAGGTCCAGCCCCAGGTGTCGCGTGCGCTCCGGGCCCATCGTCAGGACTCTGCGGTGACGCGGGTGTAGGCGGCCGCCACAGCCACGATGATCGATCCGAACAGGATCTGGCGGACCGGTTCGGGGAAGCCGACGACGGTCAGCAGCGAACCCAGCACCGTCAGGATCAGCGCTCCCACGATCGTGCCGGCGAAGCCGCCGCGGCCACCCATGATCGAGGTCCCGCCGATGACCGCGGCGGCCACGGACGGCAGCACGTAGGTGTCGGCAAGGTTGACGTTGGCCACGTTGGTGAGACCCGAGATGAGGAACCCGGCGATCCCGGCCAGCAGCGCGGAGATCACGTACAGGACGACGATCACCTGCCAGGAGCGGGCGCCGGCCAGCCGCGACGCGATGGGGTTGTCGCCGATCGCGTAGAGCTGGCGTCCGTACCCGGTCCGCTTGAGGGTGAAGAAGATGAGCAGCGTGAGCGGGACCCAGAGCACGAGGCTGTACGGAATGACGCCGAACAGCGTCTCCGAGCCGATCGTGCGGAAGAGGGCCGGCACACCGGCACCGGTCTTGACGAACCAGCGCTGCCAGACGTTGGCGAAACCCAGGATGATCAGGCTCATGCCCAGGGTCATGATCAGCGGGTGGACGCGGAAGATGCCGATGCCGATGCCGGTGATGATTCCGGCGAGGGCGGCCGCCGCCAGCGCGATCAGCATCGCCGGGACCAGGCCCTGCGAGCCCACGAGCGTCGCGACCATGAACCCGGTGAGCGAGGC
>JBAXFC010000084.1:0-10266 GCA_037140135.1 Chloroflexota bacterium | reverse complement strand
GGACCCGCGCTTCACGCTGCGCGCCTGGCGCGCCCGGCTCCGCGGCCGGCGGGCGCGCCTCAAGCCCCTGCTGGTGGACCAGTCGTTCGTCGTCGGCGTGGGCAACATCTACGCCGACGAGGCGCTCTGGCGCTCGAGGCTGCACCCACTCCGTTCGGCGGCGTCGCTGCGGCCCCACGACGAGCGCGTCCTCTATGGCCACGTGCTCGAGATCCTCTCCGAGGCGGTCGAGCGGCGCGGCAGCTCCATCGACGACTACACGGCGCCCGACGGCGACGGCGAGATGCAGGAACGGCTCGACGTCTACCAGCGGACCGGCCAGCCGTGCCTCCGCTGCGGCCGCCCGATCCGGCGGATCGTGCTCGGCATCCGGGCCACGCACTTCTGCTCGTTCTGCCAGCGGCTGCCGGCAGGGGAGCGCGCGGCGGCCTCGAAGCTCCTCGCGACCATGACGCCGCGCCCTGGCAGGCCGGCGACCGGGCGGCGGGGCCGGCGCTGGGTCGAGCTGGACGGCGAGGGGTCGCTGGGACGCACGACCGATGAGGCGGCGGCGGCCGCGGAGCGGAGCGCGCGCACGAAGGCCGCGGCCGCGGCCCGGCGGGCGGCCGCGCGTGCCGGTGCGGTGGAGGCCTCCCGGTGAGCCTCGTGCGCATGGAGGCCGTGACCCGCGAGGTTGGCACGTTCGTCATCCTCGACCGGATCGACGCCGCGATCGCGCCCGGGGAGCGGATCGGTCTCGTGGGCCCCAACGGGGCGGGCAAGACGACGCTCCTGCGCATCGTGGCCGGCCGTGACGAGGCGGACCGCGGAACCGTGACCCGCCGTCGCGGCCTGAGCCTCGGCCTGCTGAGCCAGGAGGCGCACTTCGACGAGGCCTTCATGTCGGCGCCGGACCTGCGCGCGGCCGTCCGGCATGGCGCCGCCCACCTTGAGCGGATGGCCGTGGAGCTCGAGACGCTGGAGCACTCGGGCCATGCCGGCGGCACCCGGTACGCGGAGCTCCAGCACCGCTTCGACATCCTCGGTGGCTACACGCTGGACCAGCGGGTGGACGAGGCGCTCTCGGGCCTCGGCTTCGCGCGCGACGAGTGGCTCCGACCGCCGACGGCCCTCTCCGGGGGCCAGCAGACACGGGCGGCCCTCGCCCGGCTGATGGTCGAGAACCCGGACCTGCTCATGCTGGACGAGCCCACCAACCACCTCGACATCGGCGCCATCGAGTGGCTGGAGGAGCACCTGCGCCGGCGTGCCGGCGCGCTCCTCGTGGCCAGCCACGACCGGGCCTTCCTCGACGCCACCGTCAGCCGGGTCTGGGAGCTGCGCGACCGGCGCCTGACGGTCTTCCGCGGCGACTACACCGCCTACCACCGCCAGCGGATCGAGCGCGACGAGCGGGCCGAGCGCGAGGCGGAGAGCCAGACGGACGCCATCGCCCGCGAGGTGGAGCTGGTCCAGCGGTACCGGAGCCAGCGCAAGCACGTCAAGATGCACGAGCACGAGGCCCGCCTCGAGCGCCTCAAGGACGAGAAGGTCGAGGCGCCGCGCAAGTCCTCGCGCTCGCTCCGGCTCCACGGGGCCGCGCTGGCCGGCGGCCCGGTGCGCTCGGGCGAGATCGTGATCCGCCTTGAGGACCTCGTCGTCGGGTACCTGCCGGGGCTCGGCGCGATGGCCAAGGACGGGACCGCGGCCGCCGAGCCGGTGCGGATCGCGACCGCCCCGTTCCTGGCCGCCCAGCGCGGCGAGCGCATCGGCATCGTGGGGCCCAACGGCGCCGGCAAGACGACCCTGCTGCGAACCGTCGCGGGCGACCTGCCCGCGCTCGACGGAATCGTCGCCTTCGGCCACCAGGTGCAGCCCGGCTATCTCGCCCAGCTGCGCGATGCGGCGATCCCGGGTGCGACGGTGCTCGATGCGCTGCTGGAGGCCCTTCCGCTGACGCCCGGCGAGGCGCGCGGGTACCTGGCCCGGTTCCTGTTCCGCGGCGACGACGCGTTCAAGGAGGTCCGCCTCCTGTCCGGTGGCGAGCGGTCGCGGCTGGAGCTGGCGCTGCTCGGGATCATGCCGTCCAACCTGCTGCTGCTCGACGAGCCCACGAACCACCTCGACATCGCCGCCCGCGAGGCGATCGAGGCGTTCCTCGCCGAGTCACCGGCAACGCTGCTGGTGGTCTCCCATGACCGGCGGCTGCTGGAGACGATCTGCGACAAGCTGTGGGTGGTGGACGAGGGTCTCGCGGTCCCATTCGACGGGGGCTACCGGGCGTGGCGGCAGGCCGTGACCGACGGCTGGACCGTCGAGGCGGAGGCACGCCGTCGGGCGAATCGCGGCAGGCCCGGGGCGCACGACGCCGCGGGAGCGGCCATCCCGCCGTCCGCCCCGAAGGCCGCCCCGAAGGGCACCTCGAGGTCGAAGCCGGGTGCCGGCGATGGCGTCCCGGCGGCTCCAGCTGCCGCCTCGACGGCCTCGGCTCCGGCGCCGGGTTCCGCGGCCCGCCCGAAATCGCGCACCAAGCTGTCCAAGGACGCGTATCGTCGCCGCAAGGAGGCCCTGGACGCGGAGCTGACGCGCCTGGGCCTGCGGAAGTCGCACCTGGAGCTCGCGATGGGTACCCCGTCGATCGCCGCCAACTTCGTCGAGATGCGGCGCGTCACCAGCGAGCTGGCCGACGTGTCGCGGGCGCTCGCCGAGGCCGAGGATGCGTGGCTCGAGCTGGAGGAGCAGGCGCCGTGACCAACAGCCCGCGGACCGTCAGGATCGGCATCACCGGGCCGATCGGCTGCGGCAAGTCCCAGGTGGCGCGCTGGCTGGGCGAGCTCGGCGTCCACGTGATCGACGCGGACGACGTCGCCCGCGACGTGACGGCGCCGGGCACCGTGGTCCAGGATGCGGTCCTGCGGCGGTTCGGCGCGGCCGTGCGGGGCCCGGACGGGAACCTCGACCGGGCCGCCCTGGGACGGATCGTCTTCGCAGACCCGGTCGCGTTGCGCGATCTCGAGGCGCTCGTCCATCCGGCGACCCGGCCGGCCATCATCGCCAGGGTCGAGGCCGCGGAGCGGGCCGGGGCGCCCGCCGTCGCGATCGAGGCCATCAAGCTCGTCGAGGGCGGCCTCTACGCGCTCTGCGACGAGGTCTGGCTGGTGGTCTGCGACGAGGCCGTCCAGCGGGAGCGTCTCCTGACCCGTGGAACCCCGGCAGCCACCGCGGACCAGCGGATGGCCGCCCAGGCCGGCATGGTCGAGCGGCTTCGTCCCAAGGCGAGCTGGGTGCTCGACGCGTCCGGTGGGGTCATCGAGACGCGGGCACAGGTGGTCGTGGCACTCGGCGAGGCGATCGCGGCAGGACGCTGACCGGACGGCCCGGAGGGCGGAGAACCGCCCGGCCGGGCGGGCCCGGCCGGGCGGTGGGTGGCGCGCCGGGTCAGCAGCGCGCGATGGAATGCACGGGGACGGGGCCTGGATCGCCGGTCGTGCGGGCGCAGCCGGAACCCGGAAGCAGCGCAGGAGCCGGAGCGGGGCGGCGGCCGGCGCCGCCCCGGGGGATCAGCCGCCTGCGGCGGGAGAGGCACTCGGAGCCGCCGAGGGCGCGGGCACATCCGTCGAGGCCGCGGGGGACGGCGCCGGCGTGAGGGCCGGGATCGGCGGGTTCGTGCGAGTCGGGTCACCGGGCGCCGGGTACTGCTCGGGAAGCGGCAGGCCGTAGCGCTCGATGATCCGGGTGGTCGTGGCGCCGAGGAGGCTCACGTCGAGGATGCGGGCGTCCTGGTCCGGCCGGAGGGCGAGGCTGAACTGTGCCGTCCCCTCGGCCTGCAGGTGGGCGATCTCCTCCGCCACCACGAGCGACACCTTGAGCACGTAGTAGGTGCCGGAGCGGGCGAGGATCTCGATCCCCTGGTAGACGATCTTCGTCGAGCGGTCCGCGTAGTAGTTGCCCGCGGGGGTGGGCGTGGGGGCCGGCGTGATGCCCGGTGACGGTGACTCCACGGCCGGGACGGCCGGCGGCAGGACGCTCGCGGTCAGGAAGACGTCCACGATCATCCTGGCGCCGAGCACGCCGCCAACGGCGCGATCGTCGGAGACGGTGATCGAGATGGCGCGCCAGGCCTCGGAGTCGGGTCCGACCGTCTCGAGCGGCGACAGGATGTTGAAGCCGAGGCCGGCCGTCGTGGACATCAGCATGTTGGCCGTCAGGATCTGGCCCTTCTGGACCGCGATCGCGAGGCTCTTGCCCACGATCTTGTCCTCGGCCGTGAACAGGAGGCCGTTCTGGGCGGGGTCGGACGGGATGTCGGTGCGCAGGGTGAGCTGGTCCTTGGTGACCGCCTTGCCGGCCACGATGTCCGAGGCTGCGACGTACCCCGAGACGACCGGGATGGTCGCGGTGCCGGCGTCCTTCTTCGCGGTGCTCACGAGGTAGAAGGCGGCGCCGCCCGCCGCGATCGCGAGCACGAGCCCCAGGAGCACGATCCAGCGCCCCTTGCGGGACGGGTCCTTGTACTCCATCTCCATCGCGTGTCCTCCAATGGGACCGGCCGAAGGTCCCGGTCGTGGTCGACTGCGGCCTGGTCGGTGTGGGCGCCGATCCGGACGCCTGACCGCGTCCCGATCGTGTGGCACACGGAGACCGGTGCCACTCCCTACGGTGCCTCGCCCGGCCCGCCGTTGCGAGGACCCAACCGTACCAGTACCGGGCACCGTCCTGCACATGACGGGAGAGAACGGACGTTCGATATCCGGCCCATCGTGGTAGCATCCGCGCGTGCCCGACTTCCGCCTGGTAGCCCCGTTCGAACCCACCGGAGACCAGCCGCAGGCGATCGAACGCCTCGTGGACGGCCTCGGCCGCGGCCTGCGCCACCAGACCCTGCTGGGCGTCACCGGCTCCGGCAAGAGCCTGCCGGCGGACGAGACGATCATGGTCGGCAGGGTTGACGTTCGTGGCGAGTTGCAGTGGGCGCTCGAGCCGATCGGCCGACTCGTCGATGCAGCGCTCGCCAGTGGGTCTGTGCGCCTTGACCAGTGGGGTACGGAGATCGCCGACGGGGCGGTGCTTCCCGCGTACGTGATGGCTCTCGACCCGGTCTCGCACGCGACCCGCCCTGCGCGCGTGACCGCGTTCACGAGGCATGCGGCGCCGGCGACGCTCCATACGGTCACCACGACCGACGGACGGACCGTGACGGTGACCGGCGACCACAACTTCTTCCGCCTGGGCTCGGCCGCCCGGCTCGAGCTCGTCGAGACCTCGCAGCTCCAGCGCGGGGACGCGATCCCCATTCCCGACCGCATCGAGGGACCAGGCCCGGAGGCGACACGGACGCGCCTTGATGCCTGGGACGTGGTTGACCACGCGCGGACGTGGGTCACGGGCCCCGATGTCTCCGGTGCTGTCGGGATCGTCTCCGAAGGCAAGCGGCTCGCCGGGCGTTGGCCGGCACCCACCGCGACGCTCCAGCGTGACGACGTGCTGGTGATGGAGCGCCCTGGGGAGACGATCGTCGGCCCGGCAAAGGGCAGGCACTCCCTCCCGGCGAGCCGGCCGCTCGACCGTGCGTTTCTCGAGCTGGTCGGCCTGTTCATCGCAGCGGGACATGTCGAGGGCACCTGCGCGACGATCTCCCCGGGGCCCGAGAACGAGCAGCTGGCGATCACGCTGCTTGACGCCGCCGGGGTGCGATGGACCTCGAGGGCACCCGGTGAGCTGCTGATGCCGGCGCAGGTGGCGTCGTGGCAGATGGAGCACCTCTGTGGTCGCCGGGCGGCGGAGAAGCACCTGCCCGATTTCTGGCCGCAACTGGACGACGGTCGCCTGGGCAGGCTCCTGGCCGGCTACTTCGAGGGGGACGGCTGGGTCGAGCCCCGGGCTGTTGCCGCCGCCACCAGGAGCAAGCGGCTGGCCTCGGAGCTCGCGTATGCGCTGCTCCGGTTCGGTGTGGTCGCCAGGCTGGACCGGACCCACAAGCGCGCCGTCGGCCCGGACCACCAGGGCGCCGGGTACTGGCAGGTGACGATCCGCGGCAAGGAGGACATCGACGCGTTCGCGCGCGGTGTCGGCTTCCTGTCGGATCGCAAGCGCGGGCAGCTGGCAGAGACCCAGGCGCACCTGGTCGGCGGCAAGGCCGACACACTCCCCGGGGAGCCCGCCGCCCTGATCCGGGTTGCGCGCCTCGCCCTCGGCGTGCACCAGCGGGAGCTGGCCGCCGTCGCCGGCCTGACGCGGCCGGGGATCGGGCTCCTCGAGGCGGGCCAGAGGTCGTTGCGACGGGGTGTGGCGACACGCCTTCACGCCGCCCTCTCCGCGCGCGCCCGCCGCGCCGGGAACGCTGCTGCGATCGAGGCGATGGATGCGCTGGGGCGGCTGCTTGCCTGCCGCTGGGCGGTCATCCGCTCGGTTGAGCCGGTGGCGGCGCCCGGCCCCAACGTGTACGACGTCTCCGTTGAGGGATGCGAGACCTTCCTGGCCGGCTTTGGCGGCCTGATCGTCCACAACACGTTCACGATGGCGGAGACGATCCAGCGACACCAGAAGCCCACCCTGGTCCTCGCCCACAACAAGACGCTGGCCGCCCAGCTGTACTCCGAGTTCCGGGAGTTCTTCCCGGACAACGCCGTCGAGTACTTCGTGAGCTACTTCGACTACTACCAGCCGGAGGCGTACCTGCCCCGGTCGGACACGTACATCGAGAAGGACTCCAGCCGGAACGAGGAGATCGACCGGCTGCGCCACGCGGCCACCCACGCGCTGTTCGAGCGGCGGGACGTGATCATCGTGGCCTCGGTCTCGTGCATCTACGGCCTGGGCGCTCCGGTGGACTACGGCGCCACCGTGCTCCGGCTGCGGACCGGCGGCCAGTACCGGCGTGATGCGGTCCTGCGCCACCTCGTGGACCTCCAGTACCAGCGCAACGACACCGCGCTCACCCGCGCCCGGTTCCGGGTCCGTGGCGACACGCTCGAGATCGGCCCGGCCAGCTCGGAGATCATCGTCCGGGTGGAGTTCTTCGGCGACGAGGTGGAGCGGATCACCGAGATCGACCCGCTCACCGGCGAGCTGCTCGCCGAGCGCAAGGAGCTCAACGTCTTCCCGGCGACCCACTTCGTGACACCCAAGGAGAAGCTGGGTGCCGCCATGGCCTCCATCGAGGAGGAGATGGAGATGCGGGTGGGCCAGATGGAGGCCGAGGGTCGGGCGCTCGAGGCGGCGCGCCTGCGCCAGCGGACCACCTTCGACCTCGAGATGATGCGCGAGCTCGGGTACTGCTCGGGCGTCGAGAACTACAGCCGGCACCTCTCCCAGCGGGAGCCCGGCAGCAGGCCGTGGACCCTGCTGGACTACTTCCCGCCGGACTGGCTCCTGATCGTGGACGAGAGCCACATGACGATCCCGCAGGTGGTCGGCATGTACAAGAACGACCGGACCCGCAAGGAGATCCTGGTCGACTTCGGCTTCCGGCTGCCGTCGGCGCTCGACAACCGGCCGCTGACGTTCGAGGAGTTCGAGGTCCACGTCAACCAGGCGGTCTACGTCTCCGCCACCCCCGGACCCTACGAGCACGAGAAGAGCGAGCAGATCGTCGAGCAGCTCATCCGGCCCACCGGCATCGTGGATCCGCCCATCGTCGTCCGGCCGACCGCAAACCAGATCGACGACCTCCTCGACGAGATCCGCCAGCGCGTCGAGAAGGGCGAGCGGGCCCTGGTCACCACCCTGACCAAGAAGATGGCCGAGGACCTCGCGGACTACCTCAAGGAGCTGGGCATCAAGGTCCAGTACCTCCACTCCGAGGTGGACACGCTCGAGCGGGTGGCGATCCTGCGGGACCTCCGCTTGGGTGTGTACGACGTCCTGGTGGGCATCAACCTCCTGCGCGAGGGCCTCGACCTGCCCGAGGTGACGCTGATGGCGATCCTCGACGCGGACAAGGAGGGGTTCCTGCGCAGCGCCTGGTCGCTGATCCAGATGATCGGGCGGGCGGCGCGCAACACGGGTGGACGGGTCGTGATGTACGCGGACAGGATCACGGAGTCCATGCGCGTCGCCATCGACGAGACGGACCGCCGCCGTGCGGTGCAGGAGACGTACAACACCGCCCACGGGATCGAGCCCCAGACGATCATCAAGGGCATCCACGACATCAACGACCGCCTGCGCGCCGTGGCCGAGAACACGATCGTCTACTCGTCGGAGCGCCGGGCGAAGAACCTCGAGGCCGCCGACAAGGCCGAGGTGGAGCGGTTGGTGGCGAAGATGGAGGCCGAGATGAAGGCCGCCGCCAAGCAGCTGGAGTTCGAGCGGGCCGCGGCGCTGCGCGATGAGATCCAGCAGATCCGGCTCCGGGTGCTGGAGCAGGACGCCTCGGTGGTGGTGGCCCGGGCCGCGGAGCGGGCCGCGAAGCATGCGCTGCTGCCGGCCAAGGAGCGGGCCGCCGCCCATCGACCCGGCGGCAAGGGCGGCCGCGGCGGCCATGCGCACGAGGAGGCAGGCTCGTTCGAGGTCACCGAGGTGATCGTCCTGCCCGCGGGCGAGGAGCCCGGCAGTGACGAGGCCTCCGGCGGCATCGCGACGGACCTCTTCCCGGGCATCCGGGACGAGCACGACGACGAGGATGCCGCCAGCTGGCAGGCCCGCTGGCTGGACCGGCCCACCTGGGACGTCAGCGTGACGCCCAACATCCGCAAGCGGACCGGCGGCCGGCCGACCAGGCGGTCGCGCGGGTACTGAGGACGACGATGCCGCGCAACATGGGACCGGACGTGGGCGAGGACGTCTTCGACGCGCCGGTCGCCACCACCGACGACTTCGCCCCGCTGCGCGTCTGGCTGGAGCCCGGCTACGACGGCCGCATCGCGGCCTGGGTCACCGACGTGCCCGGCGTGCTGGCCGTGGCCGACACCCGGGACCGCGCCCTCTCCGGTGCCCTGACGGTGACCGGCCGCGTCCGCGAGTGGCTCGAGGCCCACGGGGACGAGGTCGTGGTCCCGCGCATCCGCCGCCCGGAGATCGCAGGCGAGATCCCCACCGTCCGTGAGGCCGATGGGTACGAGGCCAAGGCGGTCCTCCCGCCGGACCTCCGCCCGGTCAGCCACGAGGAGGCGGCGTCGGCCCTCCGGCACATGGCGTGGGCGCGCCAGGACCAGCTCGACGTCCTGGGCCGGATCGATGCCTGGGAGGCCGGCAACGGGCCGCTGCCGTGCAACCCCGGGGCCGGCGAGCGGACGCCGCTGGAGATCGCCCGGCACCTCGCCGGCGCGGAGGTCTGGGTGACCGGCCGGCTGCCGGGAGCGGGCCGCTTCGACGGCCGGCTCGACGACGGCACGATCGTCGTCGGCAACGACCGCGGCGCGGTGCTCGGCGTGACGCCCGAAGGCCAGGAAAAATGGCGCTTTGCGACGGGGGCGACCGTGCTCGCGACGCCCGCCATCGCGCGCGACGGCACCGTGATCGTCGGCAGCTACGATCAGAAGCTCTACGCGATCGACGCCCAGGGGCACCTCCGCTGGCAGCTCGAGACGCACGGACGCATTCGCGCGTCGGCGCGCATCGACTCCGCGGGGCGCATCTACGTCGGCTCGCAAGACGACGGGCTCTACGCCGTCGCAGCAGATGGGCGCCTGCTCTGGCGTCACACGATCGGACAAGACATCGACTCGACGGTCGCGCTCGGCGCGGACGGGACGATCTACCTGGGCGCGGACGACTACGCGCTCCACGCACTCAGATGAACAGCAGTCGCGCGACGCAGCTCTGCGCGCGCGCAACGCCAAACGCCCCACGTCGGAGACGCTCGGGCTGCGGCGGAACGAAGGATTGAGATGGATAGAGAGATTTCGAAGGATCTGGTGCTCGCCGCCATGCGCGAGCACGGCTCGCGTGCGATTCACGTCGGCGAGCTCGCCCTGAAGCTCGAGGCGAAGGACGCCCGCGCAGAGATCGAGGCGGTGCTCGAGGGGCTCGCCGAGGATGGGCTCGTCAAGGAGCTACCCGGGCATCGCTTTCGCCTCGGCGACAAGCGCGCAGCGGCGGCGATCAAGGCGCCGAAGGCGGTCGCCGCGGTGCCCGCGAGCCCAAGCGGACGAGGTCGCGGCGCGAGCGCGAGCAGCGGCCCGCGCACGACGCTGCGCTTCGGCGGCGCGGCGTTCGACGCCCTCGAGACGGTCGGCACGCTGACGATGACGACCAAGGGCTTCGGCTTCGTGTCGACCGAGGGCGAGGCCGCCGACGTGTTCATCCCGCCCAATTCCATGGGCGGCGCGATGCACGGTGACCGCG
>JBAXFC010000083.1:0-10376 GCA_037140135.1 Chloroflexota bacterium | reverse complement strand
CTGACCAACGGGCGCCTGGGCCGGCGCCGATCAAGGAGACGGCGCGCCGGCTCCGTCGGCCTCTCGGCGCTGGTCGCGCTTCTGGTGTGCGGCAGCTTCATCTCGTCGCCACCTGCCGGTGACGCCTACCACCAGGTCCTGTGGACCTGGTTCGACGTCGCCGGCTTCGCGCCCAAGATCGGCCTCTACCTCGACGCGGTGAGCGTCATCTGGGTGCTCGTCATCACCTTCGTCGGCTTCCTCATCCACCTGTACTCCACCGAACATATGGAGCACGACGCCGCCTTCACGCGCTTCTTCATGTACTTGAACCTCTTCGTCGCCTCGATGCTGATCCTCGTGCTGGCCGACAACCTGCTGCTCCTGTACCTGGGCTGGGAGGGCGTGGGCCTGTGCAGCTACCTGCTGATCTCCTTCTGGCAGGAGGACCCGCAGAACGTGTACAGCGGCCGCAAGGCGTTCATCGTCACCCGCGTGGGTGAAACGGCGCTGATCGCCGGCGGACGGCGGCTTCACCTGGTCCTCGTCGAGGGCGCCATCCGCGAGCTGGACCGGCTCGCAGACGCCCGGGCCCTCGGCCACGTGGAGGTCTCGGCGGACTTTCTTGGCTTCCGGCACTACACCGTGGAACGGTTCGCTGCCACGATGCGCCACGTGATGATCGGCTTCGTGGGATGGCCCGGGACACTCGACGACCCGGTGTTCGGCGGCCTTCGGGCGGTGGCGCACACGCAGCGCCGCCTGGTGGTCGTCACCCTGGGCGATCGTGGCGTCCAGGTCTTCGATGGCCGTCCGGGCGGTGCGGACCGCTTCGTCCCGGTGGATGCCATCCCGGTCGAGGGCACCACGGTGGGCTGCGGCGACGCCTTCGTGGCCGCCTTCCTCGACGCGTGGGTGGGCACCGGCAGGGGCGACCTCAACGCGGCCGTCGAGGCGGGCAAGGCCGCCGGCGCAGCCACCACCCACTGGCGCCGCCCGCTCCCTGACCCCGCGTACGGGCCCGACGCGGCCGCCATCCTCTCGACCCTGCCGTGACCAGGATCGGGCGGCGTGCCGGCGTCGCCCTGCTGGCGCTCATCGCGCTGGCCGCGTGCGCCGGCACGCCCCCGGCCTCGACAACCCCGACCTCGGCGCCCGTCACGCCGCCCGCTCCCGCCTCATCGGCCACGGTCGAACCCTCCACCTGGGCCCCGCCGACGCGGATCCCGACGACATCGCCCACGGCGCCGCCCGCAGGCACCCCGTCACCCGGCGCCGGCTCCCCAGGGCCGGAGCCGTCGCTGCCACCGGTGTCGCCGGTCGTCGTCGCGAGGGTCGTCTCCTTCCCCGACGTCTTCGCGGCGCCCGTCCCGCCGGACATCACCGTCTACGCGGATGGCCGGGTGATGACCCCCGGCTGGCGCACGCCGGGGTTCGAGACGGTCCGCTTCATCGTGCGCCGCCTGACGGCCGACGGGCTGGCGCAGGTCCTGGCGGCATTCGGCGCGGCGGTGCCGGCCGGCGGCGAGATCGGCGCTCGTGACCCCGGGCAGGGCGCGGGCTACGCCACCTACGAGGTCTCGGTCCTCCGCGACGGGGCCCTCATGACCGCCACGACCACCAATGCGTCCAAGGGTGCAGGCGTCCGCAACCTTGTCGCCTTCGCCGAATCGTGGTGGACCCCGCAGGACCGCGTCGCCACCGCCGGCTGGGCCGTCCAGGTACCGGTCCCCTACCGGGCAGACCGCTGGACGATGTGGGCCTGGCTCGAGCCCGACTGCTGCAGCGAGCCAGGGGCCCCCGACGCCGCACGCGTGGTCGAGCCGGTCACCGGCCTCCTCGCGCGCTTCGGCCGCGTCCCCAATCCCGCAAATCCCACGGGGCGGTGCGCGGTGATCAAGGCGGTGACGAGGTCGGCGCTGGCCACCGCGCTCACCGCGGCCGGGCGCCCGATCGGCGATGGCCTCGATCGCGCCGACGTGACGCTCAACCTGGGCCGGGGCTCGGTCTCCTTGACGCTGGTCCCGCTCCTCCCGGAGATCGCGGACTGCGCCACCGAGGTGGGCTGACCCGCCGCTGCGTCGCTTGAAGCGCCCTTTCCTCAGACCGCGCGGGGCCTGTGCGGGGCGACCCTATCGCGAGCGCCCCGTGTACCCGAGCGCCCGCATCGCGCACTCGTAGTCGTCGCGTGTGATCTCGCCGCGGGCCAAGCGCCCGGGGAGGATGACGCGCGGATCGTCCTTCGGATCCGGCGGCGGGGCGGGCGGCTGCCCACGCCGCGCGAGCATCACGACGATCGCCACCACGCCGGCCACAGGGATCGCCAGCAGGCCGAGGATCGCCGCGACGACCAGGAACTCCAGCGGCCCGACGCTCATCGCCATCGGAACACCCTCAGCGGACGACGAAGCCGACGGCCACGCAGACGAACCCGGCGATGACGATCGCCCCGCCCACCTGGACCTGGCGCCGGAGCATGTCCATCGCGATCGAGGCGCCGGTCTTGCCGTCCGCGCGCGGACCACCGCGCCATGCCTCGTAGCGGGCGACGTTGGCGTCCTGCTCCTTGAGCGCCTGGAGGCGCCGGTAGGGCGGCTGGGCACGCCGGGCGCCCGCGACGATCAGCACCACGCCGGCGGCGAGCAGCAGGAGATTCAGCACACCCACGCCGTCAACCCTCCCCTTCCAGGCGCGAGCGGACCAGCTCGGTCACGCGCGCAGCATCGGCGGCACCCTTGGTCGCCTTCATCACCTGGCCCACGAAGAAGCCGATGACGGGCCTCCCGGCACGATGGTCATCGACCGCCTTGGGGTTGGCCGCGATCACCGCGTCGATATGGCCCAGCAGCGCCCCGTCGTCCGAGATGGGTCCGGGCCCGGCGCCGGCAAGCAGCTCCGACGCCGGCGTGCCTTCGGCGAGGTGCCGGTCCAGCAGGTCGCGGCCGACGGACCGGGAGACCTTCCCGTCCACGATCGCGCCGAGCAGCGCCGCCAGGTCGGCGGCGCGCGATGCGCCGGCGGTCGCGCCCTCGTTGATCCCGGACGCCCTGGCGACGCGCGCATGCGTCCCGGTGACGAAGTTGGCGACCTCCTTGGCAGGCGCGGAGCCGGCGCCCAGGATCGCCTCGAAGGCGCCGGTCATCGCAGCGTCGGCGACCAGCACGCCCGCGTCGTACTCGGACAGGCCGAATGCCACGTATCGGGCCCGGCGCGCCGCCGGAAGCTCCGGCAGCCGGAGGCGGACGCGCTCGGTCCAGGCCGTCTCCACGTGGAGCGGCGGCAGGTCGGGATCGGGGAAGTAGCGGTAGTCGTCCGAGGTCTCCTTGGCGCGCATCCGGTAGGTGAGCTGGCGGTTGTCGTCCCAGCCGCGCGTCTCCATCACCAGCGGATCGCCGGCGTCCAGCGCCCGGCCCTGCCGTTCGATCTCGTACGCGATCGCCCGCTCCACCGAGCGGAACGAGTTCATGTTCTTGACCTCGACCCGCGTCCCGAACGGCTCGGTCCCGCGAGGCCGCAGCGAGATGTTCGCCTCGACGCGCATCTGGCCGCGATCCATGTCTGCATCCGACACGCCGATCGAGCGCAGCAGGAGCTGGAGCTCCTCGGCATAGCGGCGCGCCTGCTCGCCGGTCCGGAGGTCCGCCTCGGTGACCACCTCCATCAGCGGGGCGCCGGAGCGGTTGAAGTCCACGAGCGTCGTGCGCGGCACGCCCGAGTCGGTCACCTCGCCGTGGATCAGCTTGGCCGTGTCCTCCTCGAGGTGGGCGCGGCGGATCCGGACCGTGAACGGCCCCTGCGAGGTCTCGATGTCGAGATGCCCGTACGCCGCGAGCGGGATCGCGTACTGGCTGATCTGGTAGCCCTTGGGCAGGTCCGGGTAGAAGTAGTTCTTGCGCTCCCACTGCGTGCGCAGCGGGACCTCGGCCTCGATCGCGAGGCCGGTGGCGATCACGTACTCCACGGCGGTCCGGTTGATCACCGGCAGGGCGCCGGGCAGCCCCAGGCAGACCGGGCAGCAGTGGGTGTTCGGCGCCGCCCCGTCGTACTCGGTGGAGCAGGCGCAGAACATCTTGCTCACGGTCTTGAGCTGGCAGTGGATCTCGATGCCGATCACGGCCTCGTACCGCTCGAGGATCTCGGCGCCGGTGGCTCCTGCGCTCGACCCCATCGCGCCCGCGCGCCCGCCGGCCCCCGTCGCGCCAGCCCCGCTCACGGCTGCACCGCGAAGCCGACGGTCAGCAGGTAGAGCCCGTACATCGCAACCCCGATCCAGAACACCGCCAGCGCGGCCGAGCGGACCGCAAGCCGGATGCGTGCCCGCTCGTGGACCGGCTGGGTCGCCTCGACCGCCGAGCGCGTCTGATCACCCGCGCGGACCAGCGGGACGAGCGCCGTCCGGGCGGCCGCGTAGCCGCGCACCAGGCCCCAGGCCAGCGCGAACGTGCCGCTGACCATCAGGACGAAGGAGGCGAGCTCCATCGGCTGCCCCTACGACCCGCGGACCTTGCGCACGAAGCGCTCGATGCGGACCAGCGCCTCCTCGAGCTTCTCGTACGAGGTCGCGTAGCACATGCGCACGTGCCCCTCGCCCGAAGGCCCGAAGGCGCTGCCGGGGACGCACGCCACGGCCTCCTCGCTGATCAGCCGCTCCACGAACTCGTCCGAGGTGAGGCCGGTGGAGGTGATCTTGGGGAAGGCGTAGAAGGCGCCGCGCGGCTCGAAGGTCGGCAGGCCGATCCGGTTGAGGCCGTCCACCAGGAGTCGGCGTCGCCGGTCGTACTCCGTCCGCATCTCCTCGACCGCCGCCTCGCCGCCGACGATGGCCACGAGGGCCGCGTCCTGGGCGGTGGACGGCGCGGACATGATCCCGTACTGGTGGACCTTGACGATCCCCTCGAGCAGGTGGGCCGGGGCGCAGAGCCACCCCACGCGCCACCCGGTCATGGCGTAGGCCTTGGAGAAGCCACCCATCAGGATCGTCCGCTCGCGCATTCCCGGCAGGGCGGAGAAGGCGCGGTGGCGATAGGAGCCGTAGGCGAGCCGGTCGTAGATCTCGTCGGAGTAGACGAGCAGATCGTGCTTCTCGGCGATCGCGGCGAGCGCGTCCTGGGTCTCGTCCGAGAGGACGGCGCCGGTGGGGTTGGCGGGGTAGCCCAGGAACAACGCCTTGGTGCGCGGCGTGATCGCCGCCTCAACCGCCGCCGGGTCCAGCGCGAAGTCGTCCTCGAAGCGCGTGGCGACCTCGACCACCGTGCCGCCCGAGAAGATGATCGCGGGCTGGTAGGCGACGTAGGACGGCTCGTGGAGGATCACCTCGTCGCCCGGGTCGCAGGTGGCCCGCAGGGCGAGGTCCACGGCCTCCGAGGCGCCCACGGTGATCAGGATCTCGTTGGACGGGTCGTAGCGGACGCCGTAGAGCTTGAACAGGTGGTCCGAGAGCGCGCGCCGCAGCTCCAGCGTCCCGTAGTTGGACGTGTAGTGGGTCCGGCCCTCACGGAGGCTCTCGACGCCCGCCTCCACGATCTCGCGCGGGGTATCGAAATCGGGCTCCCCAACCCCGAGGCTGATCACGTTCTGCATGGTCGCCGCGATGTCGAAGAAGCGGCGGATGCCGGACGGCGGGACCACGCGGACGCGCTGGGCGAGCGCGCGCTCGGCGAGCGGCGGGCGGGCGGAGGCGTCGGTCATCGGACTCCCTCTACTGGTGGCTGGTGACGCGGGCGGCGAGCCGCTCGGTGGGGGTGGCGACGGTTGGATCCTCGAGCGCGTTGAGGTCACGGGGCAGGATGGTCCGCCAGGCATCGCCGGCGGTGGCGCCCTCGTACCCGCGGGCGAGCCGGAAGAGCCCGCCCTCGGACCAGGGGGCGCCGATGAGCTGGAGGCCGACGGGCAGGCCATCGGTGAGGCCGCAGGGGATGCTCATGCCGGGCAGGCCCGCCATGTTCACCGGCAGTGTGCAGACATCGGCGAGGTACATGCTGACCGGGTCCGCCGTCTTGGAGCCGAGCGTGAACGCCGCCTCCGGCGAGACCGGGGCGACGATGGCGTCGAACCCCTGCTCCCAGAGCAGGTCGAAGTCGCGCTTGATGAGCGTTCGCACCTTCTGGGCCTTGAGGTAGAACGCGTCGTAGTAGCCGGCCGACAGGGCGTAGGTACCGAGCATGATCCGGCGCTTGACCTCGGGCCCGAAGCCGCCGCCGCGCGCGGCGAGGTAGTCGGACAGGTAGTCGCCGCCGAGCCGGACGCTGTTGCCGAACCGGACGCCGTCGTAGCGGGCGAGGTTCGAGGAGGCCTCGGCCGGAGCGACGATGTAGTACGTGGCGAGGCCGTGGTCCGTGTGCGGGAGGCTGACCTCCTCCACGATGGCACCCGCACGCTCGAGGGTGGCCGCCGCCTCGCGGATCCTGGCCTCGACGCCCGGATCCATGCCCTTGACGAAGTACTCCCTGGGAAGGCCCAGGCGCTTGCCGCGCAGGTGGGAGGCCGCCTCGTCGTCGGAGGCCGGCAGGCTGACGAGATCGTCGGGGACCGGCACCGGGGCGGACGTCGAGTCGCGCTCGTCGCGGCCCGCGATCGCGTGCAGCAGCGCCGCCGCATCGCGCGTGTCCCGCCCGAACGGGCCGACCTGGTCCAGCGAGGAGGCGAACGCCACGATGCCGTACCGCGACACGCGCCCGTAGGTGGGCTTGATGCCCACGATGCCGCACAGCGAGGCCGGCTGGCGGATGGAGCCACCGGTGTCGGTGCCGATGGCGACCGGCGCCTGGAAGGCCGCGACCGCCGCCGCCGACCCGCCAGAGGAGCCGCCGGGCACTCGCTCGAGGTCCCACGGGTTGGACGTGGGCCCGAAGGACGAGTGCTCGGTGGACGAGCCCATCGCGAACTCGTCCATGTTGGTCTTGCCCAGGATCACGGCGCCTGCATCACGGAGGCGCTCGATGATGCAGGCATCGTACGGTGCGCGGTAGCCCACGAGGATCTGGGAGCCGGCCGTGCACTGGCCGCCCTTGACCGAGACGAGGTCCTTGAGCGCGACCGGGATGCCCGCGAGCGGGTGCAGCGCGGCGATGGCGGCCGGCCCCCCGGCCCGGGCCGCGGACAGGCGGGCGTCGGCGGCGTCCGCCTCGGCGAGGGCGCGCTCGTCGTCGATGAAGAGCCAGGCATGCAGGCCGCGATCCGTCCGGCGGGCGCGCTCGAGGTGTGCCGCGGCCAGCTCGTGCGCGGTCGTGTCGCCGGCCCGCAGCCGGTCCGCCATCTCGTGGGCGGTGAGGAGGGTGAGATCGCTCATCGGCCGGTCATTCCCCGCCCAGGATCGCCGGCACGACGAAGAAGTCGCCGTCGCGCCCGGGGGCGTTGGCGAGGACGGCCTCCGGCGGCAGCGACGGCCGGGCGACGTCGTCGCGCAGGATGTTCTCGAGCTCGATGACCTGGGCCGTCGGCGGGATGTGGTCCGTGTCGAGCTCAGTGAGCCTCGCGTACTGGTCGAGGATGTGGTTGAGCTCACCCTCGAGCGTCGTGAGCTCCTCCGCGGTCAGCCCGAGGCGGGCGAGGTGGGCGACGTGCTCGACGTCGGCTCGGGTCAGCGCAGGCATGCGCGGATGATACGCGGGGCGCCGGACGTGGATCGGCCCGGCGTTGCCGCCGGGCCGTGGTTCGCGCCTGGGATCGGGGCTGCCTACCCCGCGTTGAGGAACCGCGAGAGGAACAGCTTGGTGCGCTCGTCGCGCGGATTGTCGATGACCTGCTCCGGGCCGCCGATCTCGGCGAACACGCCCTGGTCCATGAAGTAGACACGGTCGGCCGCCTCGCGGGCGAACTGCATCTCGTGGGTGACCACGATCATCGTCCGGCCCTCGTGGGCCAGGCTCTCCATGACCTGGATCACCTCGCCGACGAGCGACGGGTCCAGGGCCGAGGTGGGCTCGTCGAACAGCAGCACCTTGGGCTCCATGTTGAGCGCCCGGGCGATCGCCACGCGCTGCCGCTGGCCGCCCGACAGGCGGTTCGGGAACTCGTCGCGCTTGTCGATCATGCCCACCTTCTCGAGGTAGGCCTCGCCGCGCTCGACCGCCTCCTTGTGCGGCACACCCTTCACGTGGACGGGCGCCTCCGTGAGGTTGCTCAGCACGGACAGGTGCGGGAACAGGTTGAACTCCTGGAACACCATCGAGGCGTTCAGGCGGAGCTGGCGGATGTGCTCCTTGTACTCCTTGTTGCGGGTCTCGAACGGACTCGCAACCACCGCGAAGCCCCCGATCTCCACGACGCCCGCGGACGGCTCCTCGAGGAAGTTGAGGCAGCGCAGGAAGGTGGACTTGCCGGAGCCCGAGCGGCCCAGGATGGCGATGGTCTCCCGCGGCCAGACGGTCATCGACGCGCCACGCAGGACGTGGTTCTCGCCGAAGTACTTCTGGATCGCGGTCGCCTTGAGGATCGGGTCCGCGCCCGCGGGCACCAGGGTGCCGGGCGTCTCCGCCGGATCGATGACGTGCTGGATCCTGGACGTGCTCACCGCGCTCACCTCGACACCGCGCGATCACCCTGGGCCATGCGCTTCTCAAGCCTGGCCTGGACGTAGGAGAAGCCGATGGTCATCACCCAGTAGACGGCCGCCGCGATGAGCAGCGTCTGGATGGCCGCGAACTCCTTGGTGCCGACGAGCCGCGCCCGCCAGAGCAGCTCCTGGACGCCGATCGTGGAGACCAGCGACGAGTCCTTGAGCATCGAGATGAAGTCGTTGCCGATGGCCGGCAGGACGATCCGGAACGCCTGGGGCAGGACGATCTTGGTAAAGGTCGTGCGGCCGGTCATGCCCAGCGACTGGGCGGCCTCGGTCTGGCCGGGCGGCACCGCCTGGATGCCGGCACGGAAGACCTCGGTCATGTACGCGCCGTAGTTGAAGCCCAGGGCGAGGATGCCGCACAGGAGCTCCGGCAGGACGATGCCCAGCTGCGGGAGCGCGAGGTAGATGAACAGGATCTGGAGGAGCAGCGGGGTGCCCCGGACCAGCGAGACGTAGAAGCTCGCGAGGCCGTTGAAGATCGGGTTGCGGGAGAGGCGGCCCAGCGCGCCAAGGGTCGCGAACAGGATGGCAAGTGCGATCGACGTGATCGACACGAAGATCGTGAGGCCGATGCCGCCACCCACGATGTACCAGAAGTACTTCGTGATGAGCGTCTCGTCCACGCCGACGATGAACACGATGAACAGCGTCATCGCCGTGAGGATGGTCATCCAGGTGATGACGAACCACGTCCGCCACCTGATCGTCCGGCGGCGCTCGCTCTCGCGGATCAGGGCACCGAGGTCGGCACCGCCCTGGTCCACGGTCGAGGATCCGATTGACATCCGGCTCTCCCGCTGGTGCGTGCTGACGCAGATGGATGGACGCGGGCCCCGCCGTCCGGGTGGGCGACGGGGCCGGGCGCTGGGTCGTCCGTTACGGCTTGATCGTCACGTCGCGGGACAGGTACTTGGTCGAGAGCCCGCTCAGGGTGCCGTCGCTGTGCAGATCGGCGACGATCTGGTTGAGCGGCGCCATGATGTCCGCGGTGGACGGGCCGCTCTTGTCGAGCGCGAACGACACGGAGACCGTGAAGATCGGGCCGATCTCGAGCATCTTGACCGGCAGGCCGGACTTGATCCAGTCCCCGATGCCGTTGGCGTTCGCCGCGATGGCGTCGAACTTGCGGCCGGACTTGAGCGCCTGGACGCAGAGGTTGTCGGTCTCGAGCGGGGTGACATCGGCGTTCGCCGGGGGCTTGAGCATGTTCGGGTCCACGATCTCGAGCGTGCCGGAAAGCCACTGCTCGTAGGTGGTGGAGGAGCCGACGCAGATCTTCTTGCCGGCCAGCTCATCGAGCGTGGTCACGGTGGAGTCGGCCGGAATGCCGATGCCGCCGAAGTCGTAGTAGTACGGGTCGGCGAAGTCGACGACCTTGGCACGGCCGGCGGTGACGGACATGGAGCCGATGGAGATGTCCCAGCGGCCGCCCCAGTTGCCGGCGGTGATCGCGTCCCAGGACGGGGTCACCCACTCGACCTGGAGGTCCTTGCCGTACATGGCGCCGAGGCGCTTGGCGACTTCCTCGGCGGTCTTGACGTCGAAGCCGTCGTACTGCTGGTTGTCGTCGAGGTACGAGAACGGCTTGTAGTTCGGGTCCGTGGCGATCCGGATCTTGCCGGCGGCCAGGATCTTGCCCAGCAGGGAGTTCGGGTCCACCGTCGGCGCCGGGGTGGGCGTTGCCGGGGCAGCAGTGGCGCCAACCGACGGAACGGGCGTAGGTGCCGCCGTCGGGGCGGGGGTTGCGGCCGAGCCGCAGGCCGCCACGAGGATCGCGGCTGCAGACAGCAGTGCCGCGAATCGAACGCGATTCGTCACGAGTATCTCCTCCTCC
>JBAXFC010000082.1:0-10518 GCA_037140135.1 Chloroflexota bacterium | reverse complement strand
TCGGCCACGTACCCGCCCGAGCCGCCCGCCGTGAACATCTCGTAGCCGGTCCGCAGGAAGTGGTTGAGCCAGATCGTGCCGTGGGTGCCGGCCACCTCGTCGCGCAGGTCCATGCCGCCACGGAAGGTCCAGCTGACCTCGAACTGGCCGATGGCGCCCGACTCGAAGCGGATCAGCGCGATCGCGTTGTCCTCGTCGTCGATCGGGTGGACCAGCGTGTCCGTGGTGCACAGGACCTCGACCGGCCGGTTCCCCTTGCCCACGAAGTTGCGGATGATCTCGATGCAGTGGCAGCCGAGGTCGATGATGGCGCCGCCGCCCGTCAGCCGGCCGTCCCAGAACCACGCGCTGTGCGGGCCCGGGTGTGTCTCGCGGGAGCGGACCCAGGTGACGTCGCCCAGGGCGCCGTCGTGGACCGACTTGATCGCCTTGAGCGTCTTGGGGGTGTAGCAGAGGTCCTCGAGGTAGCCGCCGAAGACGCCGGCCGCCTCCACCGCCTCGAGCATGCGCTTCGCCTCGGCTGCGGTCCGGCCCAGCGGCTTGGTCACGAGCACCGACTTGCCGGCCGCCGCGACCGCCTTGACCGCCTCCTCGTGGAGGTGGTTCGGCAGTGCGACCACCACGACGTCCGTCTCGGGATGGCGGATCGCCGCCTCCATGTCGGTCGTGAACTCCGGGATCCCCCAGCGCTCGCTGAACGCGCGGCCGCGCCCCTCGCTCCGTGAATACACGACCCGGACGCGATCGCGGCCGCGCTGGCCGTGGAGGGTCATGGTGTAGAAGTCGCCGATCAGGCCGGTGCCGAGCATCGTGATCGCGTGGGTCTGCTGCATGGGTGCTCGCTCCTGTGGTTGGTTGCCGTGGATTCTAGGGGCCCGGGTCCGCGCCGCGATGGACGCCGGCGCAGGCGGCGGATCGTCGCGTGGGGCGGCGGATCCCCGGTGCGCTGACACACCCGTTCCATCGGTCACAGGCCACACACCGGTGCCGGTGACAGCATCCGCCTACAGGATGTGCGGGAACGCTGCCGCCGGACGCGGCACTCGCGACCCCGGCTGCGCCCGCGGGGACGACAGCACCCGAGTGCAGCGAGGAGGACCATGCAGCCATGTCCACAACCCCATCGGGATGTGACCGCGCATGACCACCGAGCTCACCGTCTACGCCGAGGACGCGATCGCCACTGCGACGCTCGCGAGCAGCCACCCGCGCCTCGCCGACCTGCTCACGTCGTACGACCCGATCACCACGGTCGGAGCCGTCGTGCGCGCGCTCGAGGGCAGCCGTCGGATGCACTTCGGCACCCTGGAGCTGCTGCGGCGCGAGATCCTGATCGCGGTTCCCGATGGCATGCGGGGCGATCTCGGCCGACGCCTGTGCACGCTCACCTACCCGGCAGTCGCGCGGATCGGTCCTTTCGAGGTGACCGGGAAGCTGCACAGCCCGCCCTCGACGGACGCCTTCGCCGTCGCCAAGCGGCGCAACTGGGTGGCCCTCACCGACGCGACCGTCAGCTGGATGGCGAATGGCCGCCGCCAGGTGGCCGCCCACCCCACGATCCTGCTCAACGGCAGCCACCTGGGCCAGCTGCAGCCGGCCGGCCCCGATGGCATGGCCTCGCGCACGATCGCGGCCGGTTCCGCGTGGGGTCACCCGATCGGCTGGGCCTTCGCGCCCGTCGCCGGGCGGAGTGCCGCCGGCTAGTCCACCGGTTCTGCCGCCGTCAGACGGTGGTCGGCAGCAGCACCCGGAAACGCGTCCCCTCTCCCAGCGTGCTCGTCACGTCCACCGCGCCCCGGTGCGTGCTGACGATCCCGAACACGCTCGGCAGGCCGAGGCCGGTCCCGTCCGCGCGCGTGGTGAAGAACGGCTCGCCGACGCGCGCGAGCGTCGCGGCATCCATCCCCATCCCGGTGTCCTGCACGACGAGTTCCGCATACGTGCCGCGAGCGACGCCCGCCGTCTTCGCCGCCGCGGCGGCCAGCCGCACCTGGCGGAGCTCCACCGTGAGCCGGCCGCCGGACGGCATCGCCTGCAAGGCATTGGTGGCGAGGTTCAGCAGGACCTGCTCGATGGCGGCCCGGTCGGCGACCGCGACCAGCGGTCCAGGTTCCAACTCCACGTCGAGGGTGACGGCGGGATCGGCGAGCCGCTCGAGGATCGGCAGGAAGCTCTTGACGACCGGCACGAGGTCCAGGCGCGTGAGCCGCCCCGGCCTGCTGCGGGCGAAGTCGAGCAGGCTGCCGGTCAGGGCCGATCCGCGCTCGAGGCCCTCGATCACGCGATCGAGGTCCGGCTGCGGATCCCCGCCCTCCTGGACCGCCTCGCGGGCATACCGGGCGAAGATGCCGACACCGTAGAGGATGTTGTCCACGTCGTGGGCGATCTGTCCGGCGAACCGGCCCAGGGCATCGAGCCGCTCGGCAGAGAAGGCGCGGGCCTCGAGGCGGCGGATCGAGGTGATGTCGATGGTGAGCCCGTAGCGGCGGACCACCGCACCGGAGCCGTCCTTGATCACGGTGAGCCGGTCGCGCAGGAGCCGATGGGTGCCGTCCTTGTGGGCCGCCGTGTACTCGATGTCGGCGCTCTCGTCGCCGTCGAGGACCTCGGCGACCCGCTCGCGATCCTCCGGGACCACGATCCCGAGCCAGAGACGGGGATCTGCATCCCACTCGCTGGCGGCGTACCCGAGGATCGCCTCCGCCTGTGGGCTGATCCAGAAATCACCGGTGCGGACATCCTCGTCCCACACGATCGCATCGATGCCCGCGATGGTGTCCCGCAGGCGGCGTTCGCTCTCCCGCAGGCGGCGCTCCGCCTCCATGCGCTCGGTGACGTCCCGTGAAGCGACCACGAACCCGTCGCCGAACGGCGTGAGCTGGAAGTCGAACAGTCGCGTGCCCCGATCACCGGGTGCCTCGACGGTCTCGCGAACCGCGCTGCCGGAGGTGACCGCCTCGAGGTGCATGGCCCTGCGCGACCGGAAGTAGGGGAAGTCGCGATAGAGCATCAGGCCTGCGGCGCGTTCGACGCCGTGGCCATACACGCTCCGCCAGGACGGGTTCGCGTAGTCGATCCGGAAGTCCTCGATCCCGCCGGCCGCGTCGCGGACCGCCGACACGATCGCCAGGGTGTCCAGCGTTGTGTCCAGCGAGACCCGGAAGCGCTCCTCGGACGCGGCGAGGTCCGAGGTCCGCTCAGTGACCAGCAGCTCCAGCTCTGCGGCCTTGAGGTGGGCCTGGCTGGCGGCGTTGCGCAGCTCCGTGATCTCGGTTGACGTGGCCACGAACCCGGTCAGCGCCACGCCTCCATCACGGACCGGTCCAAGCACGATGCGGTGGATCTCGGGCCCGCTGGGTGCCTCGATCTCGAGATCGAAGGTCGCGCGCTCGGCACCCGCGCGGACCTCGGCGAATGCCCGCGCTTCGGCGGCCGCGGCGGCCGGCCAGAGCTCCCCGACACTGTGGCCGACGAGCCTCGCGTCCCAGCCCTCGGGCAGGCCGGCGGTCCACTGCACCCGACGCTCGAGATCGGCGCCGAACGCCCGGATGCCCGTCTCGTGCATCGCGAGCGCCAGGGCCGCCCGCGCATCACGCTCCCGGCGCTCGACCTGGCGCAGCTCGGTGACGTCGGTGATCGCGACCGCGAGCCACCGCAGGCGGCCGCCCTCCACCACTGGGACGACCCGGGTCGCATACGTGCGGGGCCGTCCGAGCCACGTGACCGTCGGCTCCAGGTCCAGGGGCGCCATCGTGGCGATGACGTTCCGCGCGGCATCCTCGAGGCCCTCGCCCTCGTCCGACGGGAGCAGCTCCCCGAGGCGTCGGCCGATCACGGCCTCGCGGGGCATCCCGTCCACCTCGGAGATCCACGTCACGCGGAGGTCGAGGTCGAGCGCGAACAGGATCGTGTGCGAGTATCCGAGCAGCTCGACAAGGCGGCTGAGCGCCTCCGCGGCCGGCGCGTCATCGAGCCGCGCGGGGAGGCCCAGCGGCTTGGGTCCGGCGGGATCGGATCGGGTGGCGACGACGGGACTCCTCTGATGATCCACTCGCCCCTACGGTGGCAGATGCCGCCGCCGGTGTGGCAGCCCCGGGATGGACTCCTCTGCGTCCCCGTCATCGGAGGACGCGAGTAGGAGTCGTCCTACAGGACGCCTCGGCAGCGGCCCCCCGATGTCAGGACCGGGTCAGTGTGTGGAAATGTCCTCGGGACTGCTCTCAATGCCGTCGAGACCGGAGATCAGGGCACCCTCCGTCTCGATGGCCGGTGGCTCGATGCTCTGGCCGTCGGGTATGGCCACTGCGGTCATCTGCGTCCGGTTGACCAGGAGCAGCTCGAAGTGGCTCACGACGCGCCGGTCCGCCAGCGATCGCGCCGAGACATGCGTCATGGGGATGAAGCGCGGGTCGGTGGAGTCCACCAGGCTCGAGAGGGTCATCTCGGGGAAGACGTGCACGGTGCCCGAGATGACGTGACCGGGGGTGAAGACCACGTACCGTCGCGACTGCTTCTCGATGTACTCGGAAGGCCGGGTCGCAGACGCCGTCTCCAGTCCGCGGAGGTCCGTCGCCCTCGACATCGCCACGAAGGTGACCTCGTCCGGGTTCACGTAGAGCTCCTTGGCCGTGAGCGAGGTCGGCTCGCCGTTGCGCTTGAGCAGGCGCGCATCATGGAGCAGGAGGTAGCCGCGCCCGTGGTTGACCCGGTCCGACAGGCGGCTGAAGCGGCCGAGGGCGATCTTCCCGCCGACCCGCAGGTGCGGTCCGACCAGCTCTATGTCCACCTCCATGCCGCCGACGGTCGCGGACATGGCGTCGAGGCTGAACCCGGTTCCCCAGTCTTGCACGATGCAGTTCCCACACTCCGGAACCCGACGCCCCCGGCGGGCCGGTGTCCGTTACAAGGAGGATCGGCGGGAATCCCCCGGACCGGGAGGGCCGGTCAGCCCCCGTCCGGGACCTGGCCGGGCAGGCTGGTCCAGGGCGCGGTGGCCTGCACCACGATATCCCCGACGCGCTCAGTCCGGCTGATCCGCTCGCGATTGACCAGCACGACCTCCTGGCGGTCCGGCGCCTCCACGCTGCCCCTGACGCGGATCACCGCATCGGTGAGGGGAACGAAGCGTGCCCAGCCGGCGAGCGGCGCCAGGGGCTGGGTGCTCGGCCCTCGGTGCAGGCTGCCCGTCACGACGAACGGGCCGACTTCGACCTCGACCCGGTCGGTCACGGTCCGGAGCCGCCGTTCGGGGCTGCCACGCCGACCCTGGACCTCGATCACGTGCAGTTCCCGCCGCTCCACCTCGAGCTCATCGACCGTCACCTCGCGACCGTCCTCAAGGGCCCGCAGCCGGGCATTGAAGAACGTCAACAGCTCCGCGGCATTGACGCGATCGCTCAGGCGGCCCTCGCCGAGCTCGACATCGCCTTCAACCCTGCAGTCGCCCGCCCATGCGACCAGTTGCTCGCGCATCCCAACCCCTAGTCCAGGGCGACCGGAGACGCGGTCACCTCATCCCAGGTGATCCTACTCGCCCGGGGCCATAACCCGGGGTGCAAGGTTGCACCGACGTCAGGGCAGCGCGGCTGCGGCCTGGGCCGCCACCGCGGGGTCGGAGCTCGTGACCACGAACACGACGCCGCCCTGGGCGCGCACGTAGTCACGCGCCCCCTCGTCGCCGTAGTCCACCTGCGTCCAGGCCTGCCCGCCGAGCGTGATCTGGGTGCGCGTGACACCGGCCCCCGAGGCGGCCAGCCAGGAGTCGAGGACGAGCTCGGTGACCTTGTCGATGGACATCCCGTCAACTGCGACCGCAAGCAGCGTGAGATCGGAGGCGCCGGTGGCGTCGTACGCCTGGGCCACGGTGAGCGCGTTGGCCTCCTTGCCCTCAGCACGGAGGGCGGCGAGGATCGCCCGGCTGCCCTGGTCCTGACCGAGGATGTCGGCGCCGACGGCGCTGTCGACGGTCAAGGCGACGGTGCCGACCTGGGTGGGCAGCTTGGCCTCGAGCGCAGGGGCCGCGGGCGAGGCCGCCACATCGCTGGCGTCCGGCAGGCTGGGGTCGACCGAGGCATCCGGCGGGACGGGTGCCCCCGAGTCCGCCGAGATCGCGCCACCGTCGCCGCCCAGCGCCTTGTCGAAGGCGGAGGCGAGCTCGTCAACCTCGGTTGGTGTCGCGTCCCCGGAGGCGGCGAGATAGACGACCACGTTGCCGTGGCGCAGCTGCAGGAAGGCCGCCCCACTGTCGTCGGTCGAGCTGAATGCCTGGTCGCCGAGGTCCTTGCGCTCGGTGACGGTCTGCCCGGCGTCCGCCGCGGCGGTGGCCGACCGGGTGACGGTATCGGCGGCACCCTGCTCGTAGCAGGTGACCGTCACGTAGACGACCGGCTGGGAGGTGGTCCCGTCGAGCGGAAGGGCTCCGAGCAGGGACATGGTCTTGCGGGAGATGTCGTACTGGGTTGCGGAGACCGTCCACCCGGACGGCAGGTCCCTGGTCGCCGGCTGGGCATCCCAGGCGGCCGTCTGACACCCTGCCTGGCCGGGCAGGACCAGGCGGAAGACGGCGAGGCCGAGCGCCACCGCGGATACCAGCAGCGCGAGCAGCGCGACCGTCCGCGCCGAGCGGATGGCGGCCGCAAGCTCGGCGCGTTCCTCGGAGGGGCGGCTGCGGGTGGGCGGTGCCACCGGGTCCGGCCGGGGCGTCCTGGGGGTCGTCACCGGGCAAGCATGCCCTGTCCGGCGAATCGACGCGCAGAGCACGCCGCATGTGCCCGGATTGGCTAGGCTCTGGGCGGCGCCCGATGGCGCCCCGCCGCCACCCCCGGAGGTTCCCTTGCCGATGACGCCGCGCGAGCGTGTGCTCGCCACGCTGGCCCACGAGGTCCCCGATCGCGTGCCGATCGTGCTGGGCCCCTCGAACGCCACGGGCATCAAGATGTCCGCCTACCGGGCGATCAAGGTCGCGGCCGGGATCGAGGCGCCGGACGAGTACATCTACGACTGGCCCGAGCTGGGCACGGCGAAGCTCGACGAGGCCACCTGTGAGCGGCTCCACGCCGACGTGCGTGGGGTGCTCGACCACTTCCCGGCGGCGGTCCGGGCGAGGAACGCGGCCCGTCCGCCCCACAGCCCGTTCGTGGACGACTGGGGCAGCGGCCAGGTCGAGGGACGCGAGGGCGAGTGGTTCCCCGGTCTTCACCCGATCCCGGACGCGTTCCGGCTGGAGGACCTGGCCGGCTACGCGTGGCCGGACATGTCGGACCAGACGCGCTTCGCGGGCGTCCGGGCCGAAGCCCAGCGCCTGCGCGATGAGAACCGCTACGCGACGATGGGCACCCCGTGGCTGGCCTTCCCGCTCGAGCGGGCGTTCGGACTCCAGGGCACGGACAACTTCCTCGCCAACCTGGCCGGGGAGCCCGAGTTCGCCGAGGCGCTCCTGGGGAAGACCGAGGCCCTGTGCAAGGAGCTCATGGACGGCTTCCTGCGCGAGTGCGGCGACCTGATCGACATGGTCAAGATCGGCGATGACCTCGGCTCGCAGGTGGGTCTCCTGATGTCGCCGGCGATGTACCGCCGGATCCTCAAGCCGATCCACGCCGACCTGATCGCGTTCATCAAGGCCCGCACGGCGGCGCCGGTCGTCTTCCATACCGACGGCGACGTCTACGACCTGATGGGCGACTTCATCGAGATCGGCGTGGATGTCCTCAACCCGGTCCAGGCCTCGGCCGGCGGGATGAGCGACTTCGCCGGGCTCAAGCGCCGCTTCGGCGACAGCCTCGTCTTCTGCGGCGGCATGGACACGCACCACGTGCTGCCCCACGGGACACCGGCCGAGGTGCGGGCCGAGGTGCAGCGGGTCATCGGGACGCTGGGCGCGGGCGGCGGCTACATGCTGGGCGCCGTGCACACCGTGATGGGCGACGTGCCGGCCGAGAACGTGCTCGCGATGGTGGACGCGGTCGAGGAGCTCGGGCGCTACCCGCTGCGCGGGTGAGCAGCCTCAGAGGCGGTTCACGGCCTGCTTGAACTCGACCAGCTCGGCGACGGCGTTGCGGATCGCCTGGGGCGTCGTATCGGAGTAGGTGGGCTTGGCCAGGAGGCCCTCCACCATCTCCCGGATCAGCCGCGCGCGACGCATGTAGTTCGCGGCGTGCTGGGCCGCCATCGACTGCAGGCCCACCCGGCGGATGGCCGTGTAGTAGGCGGCCTCGAAGTCGTCCCAGGCACCCTGGAGGGCGTGCTGGTACCGGTCGTGCTGACTCGGTGACCAGTACTCGGCGCCCAAACCCATGCTCCTGCCGTGGCGTGCTCGCGCGGATTGCGACCCCAATCATCGTAGGAGTTGTCCGCGCGCGCAACGAGGCCGATCCGACAACGCGTGCCCGGCCCTCCGGGTGACGGTAGCATCGTCGTCATGCAGCCCTCATCCGCCGCCTGATGCGCGTCTACGCCATCGCCTGCGACGTCGTCGCCCGGGCCGTCTACCTGTGCGCCGCCCGGTCCCCGCACGTGGTGGACGTCCGCCTGTTCGAGCGCGGGCTGCACAACGAGCCCAAGGATCTGCGCACGCGCCTCCAGGAGGCGATCGACGCGGCGCCCGCGACCGCCGACGCCGTCGTGCTGGGTTACGGGCTGTGTGGCGGCGCGACCGCGGGGATCGTCGCGCGTGACAAGCCGGTGGTGGTGCCGCGCGCCCACGACTGCATCACGCTCTTCCTCGGTGCCCGCGAGCGATACAACGACGCGATGACCGGCCCGGCGACCTACTGGTACGTCAACGACCAGCTCGAGCGCAACGACGGCTACCGCGCCGGCGTGGGAGGGCTGGCGATCGGGTCCGACACGGACGCCCAGGTGAGCGAGGTCCGGGCGGAGTACGTGGCGAAGTACGGCGAGGACAACGCGGACTACCTGATGGAGATCCTCGGTGGCTGGCGGTCCCATTACGGGCGGGCGGCGTTCGTGTCCATGGGGATCGCCGACGAGTCGGCCGCGGCGCAGTCGGCACGCGAGGAGGCGGACCGGCGGGGCTGGGCCTTCGAGCGGATCGAGGGCTCGATGGTGCTGCTGCGGCGCCTGATCGATGGCGACTGGGACGACGACATGCTGGTGCTGCAGCCGGGAGAAAAGCTCGCGATGAGTTACGACGACCTCGTCGTGAAGGCGGTCCCGGCCGAGGGCTGATCCTGGCGCCAACCCGGGAATCGAAGAGCCCGGGCGGACCCGGGCTCCCCTGCGTGGAACTGCATGGAACGCCGACCGGGCTACTCCCCGCCGAGCCGCCCGGCGCGGAACGCCGCCACATACTCACCACCGAACGGGTCACGTCCGAGGAGCATGTCCGCAGCCAGCTTGTACGGCTCGCTGTCGCGGTCCGCGGCGAAGACGCGGGGCAGGTCCGAGGCGACCGGATCGATGATCCCGGAGTCGATCCCGGTCTCGGTCGCGAGGTCGATGAAGGTGTCGTTGAGCAGCTTGCGGTTGGGCATGCCGAACGAGACGTTGGACAGGCCGCCGGTCAGGTGGATGTCGCTGCCGTACTCAGACGCAGGTGTGGCCCGGGATCTCGCACAGGCCGTCCTTGGCGCCGCCGCAGGGGCCGTTGCGCTGGTTCTTCTGGCAGTGGCTCTCGGGGCACAGGTAGGCGATGTCGGGCAGCGAGCAGTCGCCGCAATCCCGGCAGTCGAACAGCGGCTCCTTCACGGCCTGCTCGAGGATGTGGAGCGGCTTCCCGACGCGCGCCGACTCGACCTTCCCGTAGACCTTGGACCAGACCGCGAAGCCGGGCGAGGCGGGATCGAAGACGCGCTCGTGCAGCACGCGGCTGAAGCGGTAGAGCGGGTCCACGCCCCTGCGCGCCTTCGCACGCGCCTCGGGCGTGAGGGTCCGCGCCCAGGCCTTGCCGATCTCGTCCGTGGACAGGCCGGCCCCGTCGCTCTCGAACGGCTGGAACGCACCGGGCAGGCCCCAGCTCACATCCCTGACCAGCGAGCGCCAGTCGTCGGCCGGGTGGGCATCGGCCATCTCGAGGATCCGGGCGATCTCGCCTGCATCGCGGTGGCCGGAGATGTAGATGCCCCGGTAGCCGAGGCCGCGCGAGACGACCAGCTGCTTGGCGGCGAACTCGAGGAAGAAGCCGCGGCCCTTGTCGGGCGCCTTGGCCTCGCGCTCGGCGAGCTCGAGCAGGGCGTCGGTGACGACGCAGCCCGGGACCTTGCCGGCGTTGAAGGCACGGGCCACCGGCGCGGACAGGATGTAGGCATTGCCCACGACCGGGACGTCGATCCGCTCGCGGCGCATCCAGCGGATGAGCTGGTCCTGGCGGCGGGCGTCGTAGCCGACCTGGGTGATCGCGTAGTCGGCGCCGGAGCGGACCTTGAGCGCCAGCTTGAGGAACTGCGGGATCAGGTCGCGCTCGAGGCGCTTGAAGGGGTCGATCGCGCAGCCGAGGTAGAAGGCGTTGGCCGCCCTGGCGGCCGCGCCGTCCGTGGCCGCCCTGGCGGCCGCGCCGTCCGA
>JBAXFC010000081.1:0-10618 GCA_037140135.1 Chloroflexota bacterium | reverse complement strand
GGCCTGGATGGCGGATCGGGTGCGGGCCCTCGCCCTCACCGACGACGGCACCGGAACGGTGGACCGGCACAGCGAGACGTGGACGCTGGCCAAGGTGCTGCGGCGCCTCCAGGCGCACGGCTTCGACCACCTCTGGGAGCTGCAGCGCCGGCTGGTCCGGGTCGATGGCACCCGCGAGCGGATCGTGATCCGGGAGGACACGGTGCCCGACACTGGGGCGGTGGTGGGGCTGCTGCGCTCGGTGGGCTGGGACATGCGGGCCTCGGAGCCGGCATCGCTCGAGAAGGCGATCAACGGGACCAGCGAGTTCGCGACCGCCTGGGACGGCACCCGCCTCGTGGGGACGGCCCGCTCGATCACGGACGGCGGCCAGAACGCCCTCATCGCCACCGTCGTCGTCCACCCGGCCTACCAGGGGCTCGGGGTGGGGGAGCGGATGGTCCACCTGCTCACCGACGAGTGGGACCAGGTCCGCTTCTCGCTCTCCGCCGCGCCGGGCCTCGAGGACTGGTACCGCAAGCTCGGGTTCCTGCCGGATCCGCACGCGATGTACCGGCCGCGCCGGCGGCACTGATCGCCGCCCGAGGGTAGGCTCCCGCCATGCGATCGAACCGTCCTGGCCGTCTTGCCGCCATCGTCACCGCCCTCGTCATCGGCCTGGCCGCGGCCGCCTGCGCCCCCGCCGACCAGGGCGACACCCCGGTCGCCGTCGTGAGCCAGGCGATGGCGAAGCTCGCTGCCAAGGACATCGAAGGGCTCCGCGGCCTCGCGTGCGCCGGCCAGGAGGACGTGATCCGGAATCAGCTCGGCCTGGGCCAGGCGCTGGGCGGAGACCTGGTCCCGGGCCTCGACACGCAGGCCCTGCTCGACGCGGTCAAGCTCGACATCTCGGACGTCAAGGCGGGCGACGCGGTGATCGACGGCGACGTCGCCCAGGTCCCGGTCTCCGGCAACCTCAAGGTCACCTTCGACAAGACCGCGATGGCGCCCATCCTCAAGACGATGCTCGCCCAGAGCGGCCGGACGATGACCGACGAGCAGGTCAACGCCCTGCTGGACACGCTCGCGGCCTACGGCCAGGACCTTCCGCTCGACCAGACCGTCCGCCTCGTGCGCGAGCAGGGCGCCTGGAAGGTCTGCCAGGACACGATCCCGTCGCCGGGCGCGCCGGCGTCGGCCGGACCTGGGTCGTCCTGACGCGGGGATCCTGACCCGGGACGGCCAGCCCCTGCGGCTCGGGTCGCGTCAGCCGTCCTGGTCGTCCTTGCGGGCCTGCACGTGGCGGACCGTCGCGCCGGACGGCACCCAGGTGGCCCCACCGAAATCCTCGATCGTGGCCCCGACGTCCACGCGGACATTGCGCCCGATGCGCACGCCGGGCGGCACGAAGGCGTTCTTGCCGACGACCGTGAGCCCGGTCATCAGGTGGTCGGGCTCGGCCACGTTGACAACGTGCCGGTCGTCGCCGATCCCGATCATCGCTCCCGCTCCCACGACCACGCGCTTGTCCACGATCGTCTGGTTCACCACGGCACCCGGGCCGATCTCCGCGTCGAGCATGATCACGGAGTCCCGGACGACGGCACCCTCGCTGACCTTGACGCCCGGCGAGAGAACGCTGTTCTCGACCGTCCCGTTGACGATGCAGCCATGGCTCACCAGCGAGTGCCGGACCACCGCGAACGGCCCCATCTTGGCGGACGACCGCTCCTCGCTCGGCGCGTGGAGACGCCAGCCCCGGTCGAACAGGTCGATGGGTGGCACCAGCCCCACCAGGTCGAGATTGGCGGCCCAGAAGGCCTCGACGGTTCCAACGTCACGCCAGTAGCCGCTGAACGCGTGGGCCTGGACGTGCTCGCCCGCCGCCAGCATGGCCGGGACGACGTCCTTGCCGAAGTCGTGACGATCGGCGGTGACCCACCGGTCAAGCGCCGTCGGGTCGAAGACGTAGATCCCCATCGATGCGAGGGTGCTGCGCGGCGCAGCCGGCTTCTCCTCCCAGTCGATGATGCGTCCGGTTGCCTCGGTGATGGCCACGCCCATCCGTGACGCCTCGCTGACGGGCACATCGAGGACGGCGATCGTGACGGCGGCGCCGGATGCCCGGTGCGCCTGGATGAACGGGCGGTAGTCCATGGTGTAGACGTGGTCGCCGCCGAGGACGAGCACCAGCTCGGGCGCGCCGGCCAGCACGTCCTTCATGTTGCGTCGGACTGCGTCGGCCGTGCCCTGGTACCAGCCGACCGAATCCGTCCGCGAAAGGTATGGCTGCAGGACGCGGATGCCGCCGCCATGGTGGCGGTCGAGGTCCCAGGCCCGGCCTGCGCCGATGTGATCGATCAGCGAACGAGGGCTGTACTGGGTCAGCACCAGGACGTCGTCGATCCCGCTGTTGACCACGTTGGACAGCACGAAGTCGATGATCCGGTACTTGCCGCCAAACGGCACGGCGGGCTTGGCCCGCTGGTCGGACAGCACGGACAACCGTTCTCCGGCGCCGCCCGCGAGGATCACGGCCCGAACGCCCACATCACCTCCCCGGTACCCGGGCGCCGCACGCGCCCCTATCGAGGGTCGCTGCTCGCACGACGCCCGTCAAGCGAGACGATGCCCTGTGGTGGGCGATTCTCGGACCGCGGACGTGCGGTCCAGCCCGTTGCCGGGTCGTCCCCGTGGTGGTGTCGCGGTGTTGACAGAACGCAGTCTTCCACAATTGACGATGTGACGTTAGGATTGCGAAGGACAGGCCAGATGGCCCGGTGCCGTTACTCGTCGGCGCTCGGCCGGCGAACAACATGCAAGACCTTGCGTCGGTTGCAGGGGCGCTGGACCGGAGTGTTCGGGACCGGTCCGGCATCGAACGGTTGCTGGGGAGCAGGGATTGCCGGGGAGCAGGGACGTATCGTGCGCGCTGGACTGCTGATCTGGGGAGGTCGGGGTCGTCGGGCCTCGTGGGTATCACGGGCGATGGTCGCCCTCGCGCTCGTCTGCACCGGGCTGCTGCCCTGGATCGGGGCGGCGCCGGCAGATGCCGCGGGCGCCCCGACGTTGACATCGGCCCCCGGCCACGGTCTTGCGTCCGCCTCGTTCACCCTGACCTACGCCGTTGCCGCCGGAGGCACCGGCGGCTGCGGCGATCACGCAGAGATGACCTGGGACGGCGCCGCGCTCGCGACCACGGGTGCGCCGTCGCTGGCCGCAGGCACGTGCACCTACGTCGCGGCGGGACTGGTGCCCGTGAGTGGCAGCGACGCCCCGGGCGCCCACGCGCTGGTGGCACAGGCGTGTGTCGTGCTGGGCTCCGGCTCGGCCTGCGATCCCACGAGCCAGGCGACGGCCACCTACACCATCGACCAGGCGTCGGTGACCGTCACGCCCGCCAGTGGCTTCCCGGGTGACACGTTCGCCATCCGGTACTCCCTCCCGGCCGGCGACTGCGCCGGCGCGACCGCGTCCTTCACGTTCGACGGCATCCCAGTGGGCGGCGCTGCCTTCGCCTCCGGCACCTGCACGGCCACCCTTTCCGGCCTCCAGCCGCCGTTCCCGAGCATGTTCGGCCCCAACGTGGTGAGCGCCTGCGCCCAGGCGCTGAGTGGCGTCTGCGATGCCGCGTCGATCCCCGGCGCCGACGCCATCTACACGCTCGCGATCCCGGCCACGATCACGGCGCTGCCCACCCGTGGCACCAGCATCGACCAGATCGCGATGTCCTACGCCATGCCCGGCATCAGCGGCTGCGACTTCTTCAGCACGGTCCAGTTCACGTGGGACGGCCAGGACGTTCCCGGGTGGTCCGTTCCGTTCGACTTCCAGACATGCGGCGCGTCACTCAACGCCCTGCCGCCCTTCGGGGCCGCGCCGGGGCTGCACAAGATCTCAGCCCTCGGGTGCAACGGCGGCGTCTGCAGCCCGTGGGCTGCGGCCCGGGTCCCGGCGTCGTACCGGCTGCTCGCGCCGCTGACCGTGGACATCCACCACTCGGTGTCGCCTGCGGTCGTGCAGCCGGGCGCGACGGTGACGTACACCACCCGGTTCACGGTGTCGAACCCCGGTGCCTCGACAGCTGTCGTGGTGACCGACAAGCTGCCGGCCGGCATCGGCTCCGTGAACAGCGTCACCGGAGGCGGGACCTACGACGCGGGCACGAACACGGTCACCTGGTACCTGCGGACGGTGAAGCAGGGGACCACGTGGACCTTCAAGGCCGTGGTCGCCGGCACCACGACGCCGTCGGCGAAGCCGCGCGCCGATCGGGTGTCGTTCTACCAGGTGCCGTGCGTGATCTGCTCCGCGAGCGCAGGCGTGACCGTCGCCGCCGCGCCGCCGCCCGCGCCGAAGCCGACGCCCGCGCCGGTGCCCACGCCGGCACCCACCGGGTCGCCCGCACCCAGCCTTTCACCCAGTCCCTCGCCCGCTCCGACGGTTGCGCCGACGGCGACCCCGACGGCGACGCCGCAGGCCAGTGTGGAGGGCGTGACCGGCGCTCCCGTGCTCCCGTCGGCCTCGCCCGACGCCCCCCTCCCGTCGCCGACGGCGAGCGACGGTGGCGCGGCGGTCATCGTGGACCCCAATGGCCCGGGTGGCCACGGGCATGGAGCGACGCCTGCCTTCATCGCGTCGATCCCCGGGACCTCCGGCTTCCATCTCGACCCCGCGATCGTTGCCACCAACGTCCTGCTCGCGCTCGGGTTCGTCTTCTTCTTCGGCCTCACGTCCGAGATCTTCAACAGCACGATCGACGAGCACCGCACGGAGATCGAGGGCTGGACGAGCTCGATCGCCGCCCGGCTCGCATTCCTCGCCCCGATCGCGGCCCTCGACGCCCGCCTCGACCGCCTTGCGGAGACCGGGCGACGAGGCGCCGCCCTGCACGGCCTTGTGATCGTGCTGGTCATCGGGATCGTCTATGGGGTCTTCTCGGGTGACATCGGCTTCAATCCCGAGACGGTCGTGCTGCTCAGCTCGATCATGGTCGGGCTGGGCCTCTTGACCTACCTCAACTACGGCGGCAAGTCGCTCATCCTTCGGCGCCGTCACGGGGCCCAGGCGATCACCCGCCTGTACGGCAGCGCCGTCGTCGTGGCCGTCGTGTGTGTTCTCGCCTCGCGCATCGGAGGCTTCCATCCCGGCATGATCTACGGCTTCGTCGCGTCGACGGTCATCCTCACGCCGGTGGCCCTCGAGCACCGCGACGAGGCGCGAGTCATCCTGCTGCCGGCCCTCGGGCTGCTCCTCCTGAGCGTCGTCTCCTTCCTGCTCATCGACCCGCTCGCCCAGGCAGCGGCCGCCGGCGACAGCCTTGTCCTGTCGATCCTGCGGGCCGTCGTCGGGATCACGTTCATCGCGGGCCTCGAGGGGCTCCTGTTCAACCTGCTGCCCATCCGGTTCATGGACGGGGCGAAGGTCATGGCCTGGAGCCGCCTCGGGTGGGGGGCGATCTACAGCCTGGTCGTCTTCGCCTGGTGGCAGCTGCTGCTCAACCGCGACGCCGCATACGTGGACGCCTTCCGGCAGACGAACGTCCAGGCGGTGGCCGCCTTCCTCGTGTTCTTCATGGTCACCACCGGCCTGACCTGGGGCTTCTTCCGATACCGGGCCCGCCGCGAGGAGGCGGCGGAGGGTGGGGAGCCCGAGCGCCGGACCGGAGACCAGTCGGATCCAGCCAGCCAGACGATCAACGCCATGGAGGCAGAAGCATGATCACGGCCGCACCGGTGGCACCCAGGTACCAGGTCCGGCCGGGCCGGCCGCACCCGCTCGGCGCCACCCCTGACGCGCACGGCACCAACTTCGTCCTGTTCTCGCAGGATGCGGCGGCCGTGCAGCTCCTGCTGTTCGCAACGCATGACGCCCCCCAGCCGTTCATGGTCATCGACCTCGATCCGGACACCAACCGCAACTTCTACTTCTGGCACGTCTACGTGTCCGATGTGAAGGCAGGAACCAGCTACGCGTATCGCGTCGACGGCCCCTCCAACACCAGCGAGACCGGCAACAGGTTCAACCCCAACAAGGTGCTCCTCGATCCGTACGGGCGAGGCGTGACCAAGGCGGTCTGGGACCGGGTCAAGGCATGCGGCCCGGACGACAACGTCGAGAGCGCGCTGCGCAGCGTTGTCGTGGACCTCCACGACTACGACTGGTCGGGCGACCGCCCGATCAACCGACCCCTCAACGAGACCGTCATCTACGAGATGCACATCCGTGGCCTGACCATGTCGCCCACTTCGGGCGTGATGGACCCAGGCACCTTCCACGGCGTCATCGAGAAGATCCCGTACCTCAAGTCGCTGGGGGTGACGGCGGTCGAGCTCATGCCGGTCTTCGAGTTCGACCCGCAGGAGATCTCCGGCCAGAACCCGTTCACCGGGCAGCAGCTGGTGAACTACTGGGGCTACAGCCCGATCGCCTTCTTCAGCCCCCACGCCGAGTACTGCAAGCGGCCGGAGGAGGGTTGCGGCGTCCACGAGTTCCGCGATCTCGTCAAGGCGCTCCACAAGGAGGGGATCGAGGTCATCCTCGACGTGGTGTTCAACCACACCGGGGAGGGCAACCACGAGGGCCCCACGATCAGCTTCCGCGGGCTCGACAACGACATCTACTACCACCTCGAGCCCGACCGGCAGTACTACACCAACATCTCTGGCTGCGGGAACACGTTCAACTGCAACCACCCGGTGGTGGACAAGTTCATCTCGGAGTGCCTGCTGTACTGGGTCCGCCACATGCACGTGGACGGGTTCCGGTTCGACCTCGCGAGCGTCCTGTCGCGCGGCATGGACGGCCAGCCCATGGCGGACCCGCCGGTGCTCTGGCACATCGAGCTCGACGACGATCTCGCGGACACGAAGATCATCGCCGAGGCGTGGGACGCCGGCGGCCTGTACCAGGTCGGCTACTTCCCGGGCTACCGCTGGGCGGAATGGAACGGTCGCTACCGCGATGACATCCGCCGCTTCGTGAAGGGCGACCCCGGCATGATCGGCGCGGCTGCCGCGCGGATCGCCGGCAGCGCCGACATCTACCAGCCCGACGGCGAGCTGCCGATCAACAGCATCAACTTCATCACGGCCCACGACGGGTTCACCCTCAACGACCTCGTGTCCTACGACGGGAAGCACAACGACGCCAACGGCGAGGACAACCGCGACGGCTCCGACGACAACCGGAGCTGGAACGGCGGCGTGGAGGGGCCCACCGATGACCCGGTCATCGAGGCGCTGCGGGCCCGGCAGGTTCGCAACTTCCTGGCCATCCTCCTGCTCTCGCAGGGTGTGCCGATGATCCTGATGGGCGACGAGGCCCGCCAGACGCAGTTCGGCAACAACAACGCCTACGCCCAGGACAACGAGATCACCTGGTTCGATTGGGCCAACGTCGACAAGCATGCGGACGTCGTCCGCTTCACGAGCGAGCTGACCCGCTTCCGGCTGCGCCACCCCAACCTGCACCGGGCGACCTGGTTCCACGGCAAGGTCAACGACCGCGGCCTGCCGGACATCGCCTGGCATGGGTGCGGGCTCGGCGCACCGGCCTGGGATGACCCCGAGAGCCGGGTCCTCGCATTCACCCTGGCGGGGTTTCCGGCCACGGGTCACGCCGAGGGCAAGGCGTACGACGTGGACATCCACGTGATGCTCAACATGAGCTGGCAGGAGGCCGCCTTCGACCTGCCGCAGGTTGCGGGACGCAGCTGGCATCGAGTCATCGACACCGCCTTGCCGTCGCCGTCGGACATCGCCGGGCCTGGCGATGAAGTGGCCGTCGCGGGCACCCAGTACCTGGTCCACGACCGGAGCGTCGTGGTCCTCGTGTCCAGGTAGTCATCGACCGGGCGGACCGCGGGGTCCGGCCATCAGCAGCACAGGGAGGACTGATCAACGGTGAATGACCTCAAATTCACGTTCTCGGACACGATCGCCGGGTACGTCAAGTCGTCCGACCCGGGCACCGGGACGTTCGTCGTCACGACGCCCGGTGACAAGGACTTCACGATCAGGATCGGCGCGAATTGCTACGCCGAGATCGTGCGCAACCTGGGTGAGCCGTTCCAGGACGCCACCGGCCAGATGCTGAGCATGCTCACGCCCGGGCGGTTCCTGTTCTCATACGGCATCTTCTTCCCCGAGGAGACGGTCAAGTTCGAGGCCAAGCACCTCGTCTTCGTGGGCCGCAACCCGGACGAGTACCGGTTCGAGGCCGAAGACTGGTGGGTCCGCCAGGTCCGCGAGATCGGCGACTTCTACCTCCGGGCGCAGTTCCCGGACGGCGTGGTGGACTATCGCCAGTACCGCACCCAGCTGACGCTGGAGGGCACCAAGACCGGCAGCCTGCGCCAGGAGACGGACACGATCTCCCGGATGATCTACGGGTTCGCCACGGCCTACCTGATGACCGGCGAGGACCGCTTCCTCGAGGCCGCCGAGGCGGGCACGACGTACCTGCGAGAGCACATGCGCTTCGTGGACACGGAGGCGGACATCGCCTACTGGTACCACGGCATCGACGTCAAGGCAGGTCACGAGCGGAAGATCTTCGGGTCGGAGTTCGGCGACGACTACGACGCGCTGCCGGCGTACGAGCAGATCTACGCGCTCGCCGGCCCGACGCAGACGTACCGGGTCACCGGCGATCCGGCGATCCGGTCGGACATCGACCGGACGCTCAACATGTTCGACCGCTACTACCGCGATGCGGAGGGCGGTGGCTACTTCTCGCACGTGGACCCGGTCACGCTGGATCCGCGGGCGGAGTCGCTGGGCCGCAACCAGTCGCGCAAGAACTGGAACTCGGTTGGCGATCATGCGCCGGCCTACTTGATCAACCTTGTCCTGGCAACCGGTGACCAGCGTCACATCGACATGCTCGTCGACACGGGCGACACGATCACCAAGTACTTCCAGGACTACGAGCACAGCGACTTCGTCCAGGAGAAGTTCCACGAGGACTGGAGCCACGACAAGACCTGGGGCTGGCAGCAGAACCGGGGCGTCGTGGGGCACAACCTCAAGATCGCCTGGAACCTGATGCGCATCCACAGCGTGGCGCCCCGGGACGAGTACGTGGCGTTTGCCCGCGAGATCGCCAAGCGGATGCCCGCCGCGGGCGGCGACTCGCAGCGCGGCGGCTGGTACGACGTCGTGGAGCGCGACCTCGGCGAAGGCGAGCAGTGGCACCGCTACGCGTGGCACGACCGCAAGGCCTGGTGGCAGCAGGAGCAGGGCATCCTCGCGTACCTGATCATGTCCGGCACGATCGGGGATCCGGCGTACCGCAAGCTGGCCCGGGAGTCGGTGGCCTTCTACAACGCCTTCTTCCTCGACAACGACAACGGCGCCGTCTACTTCAACGTGCTGGCGAGCGGCATCCCGTACCTGCTCGGCACGGAGCGCCTCAAGGGCAGTCACTCCATGAGCGGCTACCACTCCACCGAGCTGTGCTACCTCTCGGCGGTGTACTCCAACCTGCTGGTGACCAAGCAGCCGCTGGACCTGCACTTCAAGCCCAAGCCCAAGGCGTGGCCCGGCAACATCCTGCATGTCTCCCCGGACCTGCTGCCGCCCGGCAGCATCCGGATCGAGCAGGTCTGGATCGATGGCCAGCGCCACACCGACTTCGACGCCGACGGGCTCACCGTCAGGCTGCCGGAGTCCGACCTCGACCTGCGCGTCCGGGTCCGGATCGCCCCGACGCAGCTTGCGGAGTCGTTCACCGTCGAGACCACCATCGAGGGCACCACGGCGACGCTGACCCTGTACGGCAGCCTGGGTGCAGGATCCCTGGCCGTCCTCCAGCGCGAGCTGGGCGAGGTGATCGCTGCGCAGCCGCGCCGCGTCATCCTCGAGGCGACCGACCTGCGCTCCATCGAGCCGGTTGGCGTGCGCGCCCTCGTCTTCGCCAAGCAGAAGCTCGACATCGACGTTGACGTGTACGTGGTTGGTGCTCCGAGCGAGGTGCTCGAGGTGTTCCACCAGGAATCGTTCGACGACCAGGTCACGAACGTGGAAAGCCTCGCGGCGGTTCCGCCCGCGCGGCCGTAGCCGATCTCCACGAGCGCGTGGACGCACTTGGGGCCCGCCGGATGGCGGGCCCCATCTCGTTGCCTGGAGGAAGGCTGCAGCCGCGAGGACGGTGTCCCCGCGGCTCGCCGGTGGTTGTCAGCCCTCGCTGGCGAGGACGATCACCCGGTCCGCGGCGTCGAGGCGGAACTCCGCCGAGCGATCCGGGTTGAGCACGACGCCGAAGTTGCGCGACGCGTCATCCGCCGCCACCGCGACTCGATAGCCGAGCGGGGTCTCGCCACGCCGGCGCGCCGACTCGATCAGCGTGGCGAAGCTCACGACCCGGTCGGGGCGAACGTAGTCACTGGCCGGCCGGAGGTAGATCTCCGCGCCTTCCGGATTGAACAGGTCATCGAAGACGGCCTTGAGCGCCGCGTCCTGCGCCAGCTGGCTGAGGAGCAGGCTGGCGATCCGGTCGCTGACGATGAAGTCGTCGGCATGGGTCACCTGCGCGAGCGCCCGGTTGCGCAGGTCGACCATCTCGCTGGTGATCGAGAAGTCGTAGTGGTGCCGCGCCTCGATCTCACGCAGGTGGAGCAGCGTGATCAGCGTCCTGG
>JBAXFC010000080.1:0-10620 GCA_037140135.1 Chloroflexota bacterium | reverse complement strand
CGCCCCGGCCGCGGTATCGGCGGCATCCTCCGCCCCGATCAGGTGCTCGTGGGTGGCCAGGCGCATGTGCGAGATGTAGATCCCGCCGAACAGGCCGTGCCAGTAGCAGTCGTTGGACTGGCCGCGGTGCAGGTGGTCCACGGCCGCGGTCCGCGCCGGACCCTCGGCCATGGCCGCCACCTTGGCCGACGTCCGCAGCATCTGCTTGTGGAGGTCGTTGATCTCTCGGTACTTGACCTGGTAGTTGCGCCAGAAGCCGCCGCGCAGCCAGCGGGCCGCCGGGTCCTTGCTCGCCTGGGCCTCGTGGAGCAGCCGGGTGAACACGACCGCCTCGTCGGCCGGCAAGGCCCACTCGCCCATCTCCTGGTACGACGAGGTGGGAACGTAGACACGGCCGATGGCGGGCTCCCGCTCCAGCCACTGCGACGGCGTGACCGTGGTCAGCCAGTCGCTGTTGGCCTCGAGCGCCTCGAAGAACCGCTCCACCCAGCGGCGGCTGCCCCAGCAGTGCTCGAACGTGGTGGGCCAGGAGCCGAACTTCTCGCCGTCGTCGCCCATCATGCCGACGCGGTCGCCAGCCTCGGTGGCGTGCTCGCGCAGGTAGGCGATGACGTCCTCGACGTCGCCGAACGGGATGCGGTACCGGAGGCCCTGCTCCGTGCCGAACACGGTCAGCAGGTGACCCTGGTCCTCGGTCGTGTAGGCGCCCCAGAGGTTCTGCTCGGGGATCGCGGCCGCCCGGAAGTGCTGGTCGTCGAGGATCGTCCACTGGTAGCCGGCAGCCACCAGGGAGGTGGGCAGGTCCGGCTCCCAGACCCGCTCCGCCATCCACGCGCCCTTGGGGCGGTGCCCGGTGATCCGCTCGATGGTGTCGCCCATCCGCGTCAGCTGGTCGATCCGGTCGCGCTCTGGCAGCGAGGCGAGGATCGGCTCGTAGAGGCCGCCACCGAGCAGCTCGATCTGCCCCTTGCGCACGAGCGCGGAGAGGCGGGCCAGGAACTCCGGGCGCTCCGCACCGAGCCACTCGAGGAGGGGGCCGGTGTAGTGGAGCGACAGGCGGACGCGCGGGTGCCGCTCGAGCGCCTCGAGCATCGGCAGGTAGGCGCGGTCGTACACCTCGGCGAAGACCCAGCCGAAGTTGCCCACCGGCTGGTGGTTGTGGATTGCGAGGGCCAGCGAGATACGAGGGGCCACGTTTGCGACCTCTGACTGCGCGGCGGCGGGCAGACCCGCCGCGCGGCTAGGTGGTGGAGGGACGGGATGTCTCGGAGGCGGCGGTGGCAGCGGCCGGCAGGTAGAGCCGCTCGACGTACTCGTGGAGCATCCTGGTGGTCGAGAAGCGCCAGATCGTGCTGCCGATGCTGTTGCGCATCAGCTGCGCCCAGCGCGACGGCAGGCCGTCGGCGTCCAGCTCGTAGTACGCCGGGATCAGCTCCTGCTCCAGGATCCGGTAGAGATCCTGGGCGTCGGACCAGTCCTGGGCACCCTCGTCCGGATTGATCTCACGGCCGCCGATGGCCCAGCCGTTGTCACCGGTCCAGGCCTCGTCCCACCAGCCGTCGAGGACGGACAGGTTGAGGACGCCGTTGGCGGCAGCCTTCATGCCGGACGTGCCGGAGGCCTCCAGCGGGCGGCGCGGGTTGTTGAGCCAGACATCCACCCCGCCCACCAGGAAGCGGGCGATCCGGATGTCGTAGTCCTCCATGATGAACACCCGGCCGCGCAGCTTGGGGCTGCGGGATCGGCCGAAGATGTCCTGGATCACGCCCTGGCCGGGGCGGTCCGCAGGGTGGGCCTTGCCGGCGAAGATGATCTGCATCGGCCGGTCGGCGTCCCAGATCATGCGTGCGAGCCGGTCCAGGTCCGTGAACAGGAGCGAGGCCCGCTTGTAGGTTGCGAAGCGCCGTGCGAAGCCGATGGTGAGGATGCCCGGATCGAGCACCTCCTCCAGCTCCTCGAGCGTGCCGGGGGCCTCGCCGTGGCGGGCGAACTGGTTGCGCAGCCGGCCGCGGGCGAAGATAGCGAGCTCCAGCTTCTGGCGCTGGTGCGCCTCCCACAGGTCAGCGGTGGGGACCTGTTCGATCCGCTCCCAGAACCGCTTCTCCGCGGGCTGGTCGTCCATCGCGTCGAGGTCCGCGTTCGTGTAGCGCTCGAGGGTCTCGCGGATGGGCCGGCCGACCCAGGTGGGGCCGTGCACGCCGTTGGTGAGGCCCAGGATCTCGTGCGGGGTCACCCCCTGCCACGTCCCGTTGGCCGTGTGGCCGTGGAGCAGGGAGACGGCGTTGGCGCCGTGCGTGAGGCGCAGCGAGAAGGCCGTCATGTCGAACTGCGAGGTGTCGCCCTCGACGCCCAGGCCGATCCGGAGCAGCTGGTCCATCGGCACGCCGCCCGTCCCGGGCCGGCCGTCGCCCTCGAGGAGCGGGCCCGCGACCCGGCGGACCACGTCGGCGTCGAACCGCTCGTTGCCCGCGGAGACCGGGGTGTGGATCGTGAACACGGAGTTGGAGCGCACGCGGTTCCAGGCGTCGTCGATCGGAGTGCCCGCTGCCACCAGCTCGCGGGCCCGCTCTGCGAGCAGGAACGCCGAGTGGCCCTCGTTGAGGTGCCAGACCGCCGGCTCGAGCCCGAGGGCGCGCAGGGCGCGCACGCCGCCCACGCCGAGGACCAGCTCCTGGTGGAGGCGCATCTCGCGACCGCGCACGTACAGGATGTGCGTGATCGGCCGGTCGGAGTCGTCGTTGTCCGGGACGTCCGTATCGAGCAGCAGCACCGGCACCCGGCCGACCTGCGCGACCCAGACGGCGGCGAACAGGTCTCGCCCGGGAAGCTGGACGCTGATCGTCAGCGGCTGGCCGAGATGGTCGAGCGCCCGGGTGATCGGCAGCTTGTTGAGCTCGTAGTCCGGGTACGCGTGCTCCTGGTGGCCGTCCGCGTCGATCGACTGGCGGAAGTACCCCTTGCGGTACAGGAGCCCCACGCCGACCAGCGGGAGCGCCATGTCCGACGCGGTCTTCATGTGGTCGCCGGCGAGGACCCCGAGGCCGCCGGAATAGATGCCCACCGACTCGTGGAAGCCGTACTCGGCGCAGAAGTAGGCGATGGGGCCGTCGAGCTTCTCGCCATGCCGGCGGGCGAACCAGTGGTCCGCGCCGTCGCTCATGTAGGCGTCGAACTCGGCCAGGATGCTTGCGTACTCCGCCATGAACGCGGGGTTGTCGAGGAGCTGTGCCCAGTCCACGGCGCCCTGGAGGACCGGGATGGGGTTGCGGTAGCGCACCCAGGCGCCCGCGTCGATCCGGGAGAACAGGATCCGCGTGCGCGGATGCCAGCTCCACCACAGGTTGTAGGCCATGCGGCGCAGGCCCTCGAGCCTGGGCGGCAGATGGAACGGCGCACTCGGCGCGACGGGTACTCGGACAAGAGGCTCCATGAGGGCAGCATTCTAGGCGTCATTGGCGATCTTGTGAACCGGTTTAGCAGAATTGCCCCCGCCGACCGTCCGGGGCGGGCAGTACGATCGCGGCCATGACGATCCGAGTCGCGCTTCTCGCGGCGGAATGCGAGCCCTGGGCCAAGACGGGCGGCCTCGCCGATGTGGTCGATGCGCTGGCCCGGGCGCTCGGGCGCCTGCCGGAGGCGGGCACCGGGCTCGCGACGCCGGTGGACGTGCTGATGCCGCGCTATCGCGGGGTCCCCGTGCCGGCGGGCGCGGTCACCGAGACGCCGCTCACGGTTGCGGACCCGCTTGACGGCAAGCCGGTCGACGTGCGGATCATCGACGTCGTGGCCGACGGGTACCGCCTGCGGCTGGTGGACATCCCGGCCGCCTTCGACCGGGACGGCTACTACGACCACCCAGACGACGCCTGGCGCTTCGCGCTCTTCTGCAGGGCCGCCCTGGCGGCCCTCAAGCGCGACGGCACCCCGCTCGACATCCTCCACGTCCACGACTGGCACACCGGCCCTGCGCTCATCGAGCGTGCCCGCGCGGCCGCCGCCGGCGATCCGTTCTTCAAGCGGATGGCGGTCACCGTCACCCTGCACAACCTCGCCTACCACGGCTGGACGCCCCGCGAGCGGATGGCGGAGCTGGGCGTGATGCCGGGCGACCCGCTTGCCGGCGCCAACCCCGATGGCATCGACCTCCTGCTCACCGCGATCGAGCGGTCCGAGCTGGCCAACACGGTCTCGCCCGGGTTCGCGCGCGAGGCGCTGACGCCCGCCTTCGGGATGGGCCTCGATGGGACGCTGGCGGCGTTGGGGAGCCGCTTCACCGGGATCCTCAACGGTATCGACCCCGACGTCTGGAACCCGGCGACGGACGGCGCGCTGGCAGCACCGTACGGCCCGGGTGCCATGGGTGGCCGGGCGGCCTGCCGGGCGGACCTGCTCGCGCGCAACGGGATGGACCCCGACGACGACGGCATCGTGCTGGGCATGATCGGGCGGATGGACCCCCAGAAGGGCTTCGACCTGCTCGCGGACGGCGTGGACGACCTGATCGCGGACGGCGCCCGGATCATCGTCCAGGGGAGCGGGCACGCCTCGCTGGCCGATCCGTTCCGGGCGCTGGTGACCGCCAACCCCGGCCGCGTCGCGCTCATCGAGCGCTTCGACCGCGACATGGCGCGCCGCATCTACGGCGGCTCGGATGTGTTCCTGATGCCCTCGCGCTTCGAGCCGTGCGGCCAGGGCCAGATGATCGCCCTGCGCTACGGCACGCCGCCGGTGGTGCGCCGGACGGGCGGCCTCGCGGACAGCGTGGTGGACGCGGATGAGCAGCCGGGAGCCGGCACCGGCTTCGTGTTCGACCAGGCGACGCCCGCAGCGCTGGTCGGCGCGGTCCGCCGGGCCGCCGCGATGCGCGCCGATCCGGACGCGTGGGCGGCCCTCGTCACGCGCGGCATGGCGGTGGACTTCAACTGGGTCACGGGCTCCGCGCCGCGCTACCTGGACCTCTACCGGCGGGCCATCCGGCTGCGCACGAGGTCGCGCCGGGGGTAGGGGTGCGCGGACGCCCCGCCCATGCGAGAATCACCGGACCACATCCCGTCCACCCGCGGCACCGCCGCCCGGAGGCTTCGATGCCCAGGCAGTTCGTCGTCCAGGTCAACAACCAGCCCGGCCAGATGGCCAGCCTCGCGGAGCAGATGGCTGCCGCAGGCGTCGATCTGCGCGCGATCGGCGGTGGCGGCCTCGGTGAGGTCGGCCACTTCATCATGACGACCGCGGACGACGACAAGGCCCGCGGGGTTCTCGAGCAGGGTGGCTGGACGTTCATCGAGGGCGAGTCCCTGCTGGCCGAGGTGGACGACCGCCCGGGCGGCATGGCCCGCATCGCGCGCGAGCTCTCGGATGCCGGCGTCAACGTCCTCGGCCACCTCTTCCTCGGCCGCTGGAGCGATCGCGCCACGTTCGCGTTCGTGGTCGACGACCCCGAGAAGGCCCGCCCGATTCTCGAGCGGCGCTGACCCGCGACGACGGGCCGGTGCGATCGGACACCCGCCCGTTGAAACCCGTAATGGCGCTCCTGCCCCGGAGTCGTGCATCCTTGGGGTAGGACTGAGCGAGTACCCCATCGCGTCCCCAATGCTCCGGAGCCTGCCTGTGCGTCGTCCTGTTGCCCTGCTTCTTGCGGCTGTCCTGCTGCTGATCATCGGTGCGAGCCCCGCGGAGGGGATCACCGTCAAGCGCATCTGGCGCGGCGGCTTCGGCCCGTCCGCCGCCAACGGCGTGGTGGCCGTCACCGGCTACATGGACGGCTCCGGCCAGGTCTCGTGGGCGCTCAAGGGTCTCAGGCCCCGGGCCACCTACCGGGCCGAGGTCCACAAGGGCACGTGCGCCAATCTCGGCACCGTCGCCGCCCGCCCCTCCGCGGTCGTCACGGACGCCGGCGGCGCGGCCACGGTCACGCGGGCGCTGGGCTGGGCGAACATCAACGGCATCTGGTCCGCGAACTGGACCGGTCCGATCTCGATGCGGATCTATGCCGGGACGTCGATCAAGTGCGCGAACCTCGGGTTCATCCACGCGACCCGGGTGCGGGTTCCCGCCTACGGCATCGACCTGCCGGTCGTCCGGACGCCGTCGGGCTACCCGTACTGCAACGTCGCGATGTACCAGGACGTGCTGGCCCAGCCCACCGAACCCGGCGTGACCTTCCTGTTCGCCCACGCCCGCAAGGGCATGTTCCTGCCGCTGCTCCTGCAGTGGCAGGCCAACAAGGGCGTGAAGATGATCGGGAAGCCGATCTACGTCTACACATCGAACAACATGGTCCACACGTACACGATCTACCAGGCCCGACTCGTGAACTCGATCCAGAACGCGGTGGGGATCACGGCCGAGGAGCTCTGGCTGCAGACCTCGACCGGCCTGCACGGGACGGTCGCCAAGCTGATCGTGAAGGCCCACCGGGTCGCGGACGCCCCCACGACATGGGCGGCCGCGCACCCGACCCCGCACATCGTCCACTGCGGATACTGAGCCGCCGGCGCATCTCGTCCGATCCGTCCTGACGGGGCGCCGGAGGGCGGGTACCCTCGCCCCACGGAGGTGTCGCTGATGCGCGTCGGGGTCATCGTTCCCCAGGGCTGGACGGGCGAGTACGACGGCTGGGAGCCGGCGCGGGCGTGGGCCCGCACGGTCGCCCTGGCCCACGAGGCCGAGGGTCTCGGGTTCGACTCGCTCTGGATGTTCGACCACGTCGAGACGGAGCCCGTCCCGACCGACGAGATCACGTTCGAGGCGTTCGTGGGGCTGTCCGCGCTGGCAGCCGAGACCGTCCGCGTCCGCCTGGGGCACCTTGTCCTGTGCGCGGGCTACCGGAACCCGGCCCTCGTGGCCAAGATGATCTCCACGCTGGACGTCGTCTCCGGCGGCCGCGCCGAGCTGGGATTGGGCGCAGGCTGGAAGGAGGACGAGTACCGCGCCTACGGGTGGCCGTTCCCCACCATCAGCGCCCGGATGGAGGCGCTCGAGGACGCGCTCGAGATCACGACGCGGATGCTCGTGCCCGGGCGGGCGACCTATGCCGGGCCGACCGCCTCGGTCCACGACGCGATCAACGTGCCGCACGGCCTGCAGGAGCCGCGGGTGCCCATCCTCGTCGGCGGCAACGGGCCCAATCGCACCTGGCGCCTGGCAGCGCGCTTCGCGGACGAGCTCAACCTCGACTGGTTCACGCCCGAGGAGCTGGCTGCGGCGCGGCCGGTGATCGACTCGCGGTGCGCCGAGGTCGGGCGGGACCCTGCAACCCTGCGGCTCTCGGTGAACATCGGACGGGCGGCGTCCGGGGTCGAGGGCGCTCCCCGCGTGGACCTGCTGCGGCGGTACGTGGACGCCGGCGCGGACCGCGTGATGACGCTGGTCCGGGCGATCACCGGCGACGACGGGGCGCTGGAGCGCTTCGCCGACGACTGCCTCGCCGCCGGCTGCGAGCTGGACGGGTAGGGGAGGCAGCCGGACCTCCGGTCAGACGGCGTCCCGGTCAGGCGGCCTCGGGGATCTCCGCGGCGCTGACCACCCGGTTGCGGCCGCCGTTCTTGGCCGCGTACAGCGCCCGGTCCGCGGCGGCGAGCAGGGACATCCGGTCGGTCCCGTCGTCCGGTGCCACCGCGACGCCGGCCGAGACCGTGATCCTGGCCACCACGCCCGGTCCCAGCACGATCGGGGTGCTCTCGAGCGATCCCCTGATCCGTTCGGCGACCGACTCGGCGGCGGCCTGGTCCGCGCCCGGGAGCAGCACCGCGAACTCCTCGCCGCCGTAGCGGGCGGGGATGTCGCCCGGGCGCAGGGAGCGCCGCAGGAGCTCCGCGAAGACGCGCAGGGCCTCGTCGCCGGCCGGGTGGCCGAAGCGGTCGTTGAGGTCCTTGAAGTGGTCGAGGTCCAGCATCAGGACGGCCGCCGAGTCCGCGCCGCGCGAGGCCAGGATGCGCTCGGCCTGGACGTCGAAGCTGCGCGAGTTGGGGAGCCTGGTCCGCGGGTCGGTGTTGGCCGACGCCTCCAGCGAGGCGACCAGGCGCCGGTTGGCGATCGTGAGCGCCGTCTGGCTGCAGACGCGGTCCACCACCGCCCATGCGCTCTGGCTGAGGCGCGTTGGCCGCTGCCAGAGGACGTGGATCGCGCCGATCCGGTCCGTGCCCGATGTCAGCGGAACGCAGGCGACCGTGCCCGACTCGGCGCCGTGCGCGGGGCAGGGGACCGCGAGCGGGCGCGAGACATCCTCGATGAGGTAGGTGCTGCCGCGCCGGACGCCCGGACAGCGGTCCAGGGTGTGGCGGTTGAGGTCCTCCGCTGTCACCTCGCCGCGCCGCAGGGCGACGCCCGCCCGGTCGAGGGAGCTGTTGAGCAGATGGACGACGATCCCGTCGGGCTTGAGGGCACGCTCCATCGCGACCGTCGCCGCCACCACGACCTCCCGCTCGTCCACGAGATAGGTCAGCAGCTCCGTGAAGTCGTTGACGGTCCGCTGCTCCTCCGCCTGCTCCGCCTCGCCGCGCTGCTGGACCTCCGCCCGGGCCCGGGCATCGAGCAGCGCGGCCCGCATCCCCTCGAGGGAGGTTCCGAGGCGGCCGAGCTCGTCGTTGCGGTGGGTCGGGAAGGCGACGTCCTCGCCGGCCTCCACGCGACCGGCGATCCCCACGAGTCGGGAGATCGGCTGCGCGACCTGGCGCCGGAGCAGGAGCGCCAGCGTCAGCGTGAAGCCGATGATCGCTGCGCCGGTGCCGAGGAAGATGGCCTGGCGCTCGGTGTTGAACTGGGTGTCGGCGCTCTGGGCGCTGGGCAGGGGCTCCACGGCGTCCGGCGCCAGGGAGGGGCCCAGGGTGGTGATGTGGATGTCCGGCAGCTCGGCGCTGGTGATGATGTCGTGGAGCTGGTCCACCAGGCGCAGGAACTCGGGGGAGCGCGCGTCCCGGGGGCGGGACAGGGGGTTCTCGACGATGGTGCGCACCCGCCCGGGGTTGGCGGACAGCACGACGATGCGGTCCGCCATGTAGGCGACCTCCTTGATGTCGTGGCTGACCATGAGGATGGAGGAGGGGTTGGTGCCCCGGTCCTTCCAGATGTCCAGGATCTCGGCCCGGAGGCCCTCCGCCGTCAGGGCGTCCACCTGACTGAAGGGCTCGTCCATGAACAGCAGCTCGGGGTCGGTGCTGAGGGCCCGGGCCATGCCCACCCGCTGCTTCATGCCCCCGGAAAGCTCCCGGGGATAGGCCTCCTCGAAGCCTTCCAGGCCGACGAGGGTGATGGCGCGGTCCGCGCGCTTGCGGACATCCCCCTCGGGCATGTTCTTGGCGCGCAGGACCGTGCGGACGTTCTCCTCCACCGTCATCCAGGGGTAGAGGGCGAAGCCCTGGAACACGATGGACACGCCGGGGTTGAGGCCCTGCTGCCGCTCGCCGTGGTAGCGCACCTCGCCCCGGGTGGGGGGCAGGAGCCCCGCGAAGATGCGCAGGATCGTGGACTTTCCGCACCCGGAGGGGCCGATGAGGCAGAGGACCTCGTTGGGGCGGATGTCCAGGCTCACGTCCTCCAGCACCCGCAGGGGCTTGCCGGTGCCCCGGTCGAAGGACTTCTGGACGCCCTTGAGCTGGCAGATGGGGGCTTCGGCCGCTGCGGGATCGGGGTTCATGGCGCACCTACTTCGTGAGGGAGTAGCGGGTGGAGGCGAGGTGGTAGCAGGGCTTCCACACCAGGCGGTTGAAGACCACCACCAGGGTGGACATCAGGATCACCCCGGCCGCCAGGGTGTGGAGGTCGCGGTGGTAGGCCGCGGCGCTGACGGTGGAGCCCAGGCCGAAGGTGCTGAGGGTGCGGCCCTGGAGGTCGTAGTACTCGGCGACGATGCTGGCGTTCCAGGCGCCCCCCGCGGCGGTGACCCAGCCGGTGACCAGGTAGGGGAAGATGGCCGGGAGGTAGAGCACCTTCATCCGCTGCCAGCCGACGATCCGGAAGCTGGCCGCGCTCTCCTTGAGGTCCCCGGGGATGGCCATGGCCCCGGCGATCACGTTGAACAGGATGTACCACTGGGTGCCCAGCAGCATGAGCACCACGCACCCGTAGTTGAGGCCCACCCCCAGGTGGGCCAGCAGGCCGATGACGACGGGGAACAGCATGGGCGCCGGGAAGCTGGCGGCCACCTGGACCACCGGCTGGAGGGCCCGGGAGAGGCGGGGGGAGAGGCCGATGGCCAGTCCTGCGGGGACGGCCCAGAGGGTGCCGAGGGCCGTGGACAGGAGTACCCGGGCGAGGGTGAGCCCCCCGGCCTGGGCCAGGCGCCACCACTGGGCCAGGGTGACGTCCGAGAGGAAGACCAGCAGCTTCCAGGCCGACACCGCCACGGTGCCCAGCAGCACCACCAGGGCGAGGTTCGCCAGCCAGCGCGCGGCCCGTCCCGCCCCCAGGCGGTCCAGGCGGAAGAACTCGGCGCCGGAGGGGCGGAGGCGCTGGTGCCGGGCCCGCCGCAGCTCCACCCAGCGCAGGAGGCGCGAGCGGCGCAGCACCGTCAGCAGCCAGCTCCGGGGCGGATCCCCCTGGGAGCTCTCCTCCACCCGGAAGCGCTGGGCCCACACCACCACGGGCCGCCAGAGGACCTGGTCCAGCAGGACGATCATGGCC
>JBAXFC010000079.1:0-10620 GCA_037140135.1 Chloroflexota bacterium | reverse complement strand
TCTCGATGCCGGGCCCACTGTCGGTGACCGAGATCTCCACCAGCACGGTTCCGTCTCCGGTGGCGTCGAGCGGTGTTGCCGCCAGGTCCACGTGCACGAACCCGGACGAGGTGAACCTGACGGCGTTCGCCACCAGGCCGGCGACCACCTGCCGGAGTCGGACCGGATCCCCCACCACGGCGGTCGGCAACCCTTCGTGCACCTCCAACCCCAGGACAAGCCCCTTGCCCTCCGCGGCATGGCGCTGCTCGTCCACGACCGCCCCCACCAGGCGCTCCGGGGAGAGCGGCCGCTGCTCGAGATCCAGCGACCCGGTATCGAGGTTCGAGAGGTCCAGGATGTCATCGATGATGGCCATCACCTGGTCCCCGGACCGGCGGATCGTGCCCGTCGTGCGGCGCTGGCCATCGTCGAGCGGCATGCCGTCGAGGACCTGCACCATGCCCAGGAGGCCGTGCAGCGGCGTCCGGATCTCGTGGCTCATCGTGGCCAGGAACAGGCTCTTGGCCCGGTTCGCGGCCTCGGCGGCCCCGGCCAGCGCAGCCGCACGCTCTGCCGCCGCCTCGAGGCCATCGTTGGCGTGGGCCAGCGCGCGGGCCGCCTCGGTCCGCTCGATCGCGGTGCCGATCCACTCGCCGACGAGGCGCACGTAGTCGAGGTCCGCGGGCCGGAATGGGCGCCCCCGCGGGAACGGGCTGGAGTACGAGACGGCGCCCCACAGGCGCCCGGCGACATGGACGGGTGAGCCGACGTATGCCCGCAGGCCGAAGGTGGTCGTGGCCGGGTGCTCCCGCCATTCGGGCTGCGCCTGGGCGTCCCAGATCGCGATCAGCTCGTCCCGGCGGAGCGCCTCCCACGAGTAGGCGTTCTCGGAGGTGAAGACGTACCCGGGCCTGATGGCCGGATCGAATGCCTTGCACTCGACCACCTCGAGGCCACCCGGGACGATGCGGCTGATGATCGCCGAGCCCTGGCCGAACCGGCTGACGATCAGGCCCACGAGGCGCCGGAGCTGGTCCGGGAGCTGGAGCGACGGGTCGGCGGCCACCCGGTAGAGGCCCGTGACCGCGGCCTCGCTCTCGCGCAGGGCACGCTCGGCGCGAACACGCGACGTGACGTCCGTCCCGAACACGTTGACCTCGCCGCCCGTGGCGGCCGGGACCAGGTTGAGCAACAGGGTGCGGTCGTCGCCCGTGATCTCCAGCTCGCGCGGCTGGCCGGTCCGGCGGACGTCATCGAACGTGTGCTCGAGCGCGTCCGGGATGCGCTGGCCCGACTCGGAGCCGAGCAGCCTGCGGGCGGGCTCGTTCACATACACCAGCAGGCCGTCGGCGGCGACCCGCATCACCGGGAACGGGTTCTCGTCCGGGAAGCGGGCCAGGAGCGCCAGGCCGGCACGCGCGCTCCTGTCATCGGTGACGTCACGGGCGATCGCGCCCACGACGCGGCCAGCCGGCGTGTCACGGACGGAGAGCGAGGCCTCGACGAGCATGCCGCGACCGGTTCGATGCACCAACGGCAGCTCCACCAGCCTCGGGTCCTCCGCGGCCCGGTTGTCCATTCGCGGATCCCTCGTCCATGACCGGAGCGACTCCCGCCGATCCGCCGGCAGCAGCAGGTCCACCGCCGACCTGCCCACGGCCTCTGCGGCCGACCAGCCGAACAGGTCTGCGGCGCGCCGGTTCCAGCGGGTGATGACGCCGTCGGCGTCCATCTCCACCAGGGCGTCCGAGGCGTGCTCGAGGAGGTCGGCATCCGCCTGCACGCGCTCCGCCACCGCCTGGCCGGCGACCCGCTTGAGGAACAGCCCCAGCTGTTCGCCGAGGGCGTCCAGCATGCGGACGGGGATGGGGGTGCGCGGGATTCGGGCGCGGGCATACAGCTCGAGGACTCCGACGATCCGCTCGCCCGCGAGCGCGGGCACGAACGCGGCGGTCCGGAACCCCGCCAGCGCGAGCTCGCCCGCAGGCAGGCTGGCGAGGTCGGTATTGACGTCATCGACCCACACGGTCTCGAGGCTCTCGCAGGCCATCCCGGCGAAACCGGCGGCAGCCGCGGCCGGCTGGTCCGCCAGGAGGTCGATCAGGGGCTCGGCGCGGCCGTCAGCGAGGATCCAGCGGCGGTCCGGACGGAGGACCCCGACCGCCGCGTCGAACAGCATGAAGCGGCAGAGCGACCAGTCACCTGCACCGAGCAGCGCCCGGAGCAGGGCCGGGATCGCCTCCCCGGGGCTCGTCGCGGCGGTCAGGATCCGGCCCGTCGCCTGGGCGAGCTCCAGCTCACGCATGGTGATGCCGCGGGCGGCGAACGAGGGCTCCGGACGGCGATCAGGGGCCGCGGGCGCCGCACGCGTGCCGTCGTCGTCGGAAACCCAGGGGTCGTCCGACTGCGGTTCTTCGCCCACGCCGCGGTCGCGGCCGGCGGGGTCTATGGCGGTGGTCCTCCGGGACCGGGTCGGCGAGCCTCGCGCCCCCCCGTATCGGAGCACGTACCCGTTACGGGGAATCCTCGCCTTCGGCAACCCCCGTCTGCACCGCCCCATTCGTGGGGGGTCCCTGTTGCGCGACACGGTAACCGCGTGTCAGCGGCGGCGGGATCGTGTCGGCGGAGGCCTACGCAGGTGCAGGCGGGCGCCGGTCAGCGCGCCCCATGGTGTCGCTCATCCCTTGCGGTGACGACCGTCAGGGGACGAGCGCCGGGCAGTCATCGCCCGAGCCCGGGTTCGCGTCCGTGCACGCGATCCGGCCCTGGAGGGCGGGCGAGACGGATCCTGCGGCGGACAGCCAGTCCGCGACGTCCTGGTCCAGGAAGCCGTAGGTGACGCCGCCGGTGATGGCCGGATACGAGTCGCCGCCCGCCGCCACGTACTCGTTGGTGGCAAGGGTGTAGCTCGATGCCGCGGTCAGGTCCAGCGCCTCACCGGTGCAGGAGCCGTCCGCGGCTGTCCGGACGGCGCCGGTGACGCGGGCGCCCGCCGGAGCCTCGATGTCGTACGTGAAGCAGGTCCCGGAGACCTGCGGGTAGCGTCCGTCGATGGCCGGCATCTGCGAGACCCCGTTCTCGAGCATCGCCTTGAGCGTGGCCCCATCAACCGTTGCCGCCACGCTGATGTTCCCGAACGGCAGGACGCCGTTGACCTGGCCGCGGGTGATCAGGTACGGCGGCGCCGTGAACGCGGGGCAGAAGTCCGACGCGCTGTCCACCGTGGGGCAGGTCAGGTCGGCCCGGATGCCACCCGAGTTGATGACGGCGATCTCCGTGCCGCGAGTCTCCCGGATCGCATCGGTGATCACGTCGCCGACGAGGGATTCGCAGGTGCGCCCGACGTCGGTGCCGCAGGAATCGGCCCGCGGGATGGCGACGCCGGAGGTGCCGATGGTCGTGCCGAAGATCGGCGCCAGGGAGTCGCGATACGGCGTGAGCATGGCGGCGACGCCCGCATCCGGGGTGACATCGGCCACAACCGGCGAGACCTGTGTGCTCACGCGGCCGACGATCTCGCCCCCGAGGCGGCGGATCGTGAGCACGGTCCTGGTGAACGTGACGCCCTTGGAGCGGTTCTCGACGGTGAGCTGGCCGTTGATCGTCCCGGACCACGCCACGTCCGTGTGGTCGCCGTAGATGACCGCGAAGCCCGAGACGGCGTTGGCGAAGTCCACCAGCTCGCCCTGGGGCTGCCCGTCGCGGAAGCTGGTGATGCCCTCGTGGACGAGCGCGATGAAGACGTCCGCCCCGTCGGCCTTCGCGGCCGCCATCGCACGCTTCGCCGCCTCGACGCTGTCCGAGGTGGTCATGGTGCCCATGGACCCCGGAGCGGTGACGCTCGCCGTGGACTCGGTGATGACACCGATGACGGCGACGTCCACGCCCTCGTAGGTGAAGATCGTGTAGTCGGCCAATCCCGAGAGGTTGGCGTCGCGGTTGGCCAGGTTGGCGACGACGTAGCGGAAGGGCGCGCCGGCCACGGTGGGATCCGTCGAGCCTGCGAGGTCGATCTGGTCCTGGAGTCGGCCGAGCCCGCTGTCGAAGTTGTGGTTGCCCAGGGTGCCCGCCTGGATGCCCATCATCCGCTCCGCGAGGATGGCCGGGACATCCTTGAAGTAGCTCGAGACGGGCGGGGTCGCACCGACATCGTCACCGGCAGTCAGCGTGAGGGTGTTCGCATGCTCGGCGCGCGCGGCGTCGAAGTAGGCCTTGAGGACGGGGGCGCCACCCACGTCCCCGGCCGCGTCCACCTGCCCGTGCCAGTCGGAGACCTCGAGGATCTGCAGCTCGATGGTTGAGCCGGCCATCACGACCGCGCCGATGACGGCGACCGGGACGAGCAGGGCGAGCAGGGCGATCACCACGAGGGCGGTTGACCTGCGTCGGGAGTGGACCGGTTCGCCGGTCCGGCCGGGCGGCTGGTCGCCGTTCACGGGGGGCTGCATCAGTCGCCCAGGAACGTCGGGCGGCGCTTCTCGGTGAAGGCGCGCAGGCCTTCCTGGTAGTCCTGGCTGTCATAGACGTCGCGCCGGAGGGACTGGATGCGCTCGTACGCCTCCGGGGTCATGGGATGGGCGTTGGCGAGCACCCGCAGCTCCTCCTTCATCACCTGGTGGACGAGCGGTGAGCCGGACGCGATGTCCGCCGCCAGGTCGGCCGTCGTCCTCTCCAGCTCCTCGCCCGGGACGACGCTGTTGACCACGCCGCATTCGGCCATCCGGTCGGCGGGGATGGGTCGGGCTGTGAACAGCATCTCCTTGACGAAGTGCATGTCGGCGACCTTCATCAGGTTCAGCGTCCCCGAGAGGTTGTACGGGACGCCGAGGCGCGCCGGCGTGATCGCGAAGGTCGATTCGGACGCAGCCACGATCAGGTCGCACGACAGGACGAGCTCGCAGGCGCCGCCCCAGACCGAGCCGCTGACCATCGCGATGACCGGCATCGGGTGCGCCTCGATCTGGCGGATGATGCGGCGTAGGGGGTCGTTGTAGGTCAGGGGGTCGCGCCCGTTGCGCGGGAGCTCCTTGACGTCGTGACCGGCGGACCAGATCCGCTCGCCCGGGGAGGCCCGGAGCACCACGGCCCGGACGGCAGGCGACTGCTGCGCGGTGAGGGCGGCCGACAGCCTGTCGATGAGCGACGAGCTCAGGGCGTTGACGGGCGGGTTGCTGATCGTGAGCCAGGCGACCGAGTCGCGGATCTCGACGAGGACCTTGGAGGGCATGGGGGTCGACTCCGGGGCGCCGGGGCGTGCGATGGTCGCCGGCCGGCGCCAGCTTGAGTGTGGCTCGCACGCCTGCCCTCCGCCCGAGCCGATGCGCGCCGGGAGGCGGGACGTGAAGCCCGTCTACCCGTGCCGTGCGACCCGCCCCGGGGTGACCGGCGGGCCCACCGACTTCCACGTCCTCGGTATTCCTCGTCGGACGACCGCTGTTCCGCGTCCCTGCCCCATAATCCCGCAGGTCAGCGACCTGCCCCCCGGCGTCCCATCGTCCGCTGTCCCAAGGAGCGCGCATGAACGGCACCTGGCCGCTGGTCTCCATCCTGATCATGGTGTCCGGCTCAGCGCTGGCCGTAGCCGGGCTGATGTACAGCAGGCGCAGCCGGCGCTTCGCGAGCATGTTCGACGAGAACGAGGTGGCGGGGCTCCTGTTCTCGGTCATGGGCCTCGTCTACGGCGCGCTGCTTGCCTTCATCGTGTTCGCGACGTGGGAGACCTACTCGCGCGCGGAACAGTCGGTCGTCATGGAGGCGGCCACGGCGGTCCAGGCCTACCGCGACATCCAGGCGTTCCCGGAGCCCCAGAGATCCACCGCGCAGGCCGAGATGCACACGTACCTCGAGAAGGTGATGGCGACCGAGTGGGAGTCCCACGGGCTGCTCAAGGTGCATGACACCGCGGACCTTCTCAACCCGCTCTGGGCGACGTACCGATCGATCACCCCCGAGGTGGCGCCGGCCACCCTCGACCTGGCCGCGGCCGAGGACCACCTGCACCAGCTGGAGCTGCAGCGCCACCTGCGCCACCTGGCCGGCGAGTCGACGCTGCCCTGGGTGTTCTGGCCACTGCTGGTCATCGGGGCCTCCATGCTTGTCGTGTTCTCGTGGTTCTTCAAGCACGCGAGCCTGCGCGCGCAGGGAACGATGACCGCGTTCTCCTCGGCCATGCTGATCGGGGTGCTGCTCCTCATCTTCAGCCTCAACCAGCCCTTCACGGGGCCGGTCGCCGTGAGCCGGCAGCCGATGGAGCACGCATTGCGGCAGTTCGAGGCCATCGACCTGCCCACGCCCTGACGGGCAAGCGCGGGGTAAGGCCGCGATAAGCGGCTGCCGCCACGCTGGGCGGCATGGCGCAGCCGCCCCACCCCACGGTCGCCGGACGCCTCGCGCGCCTGGCTCCCGGCCAGCGTCCCGCGGCCACCGCGCCGGCCCGCCCGGTGCTGTGCGTCGCGCCCGCGGGAAGCGGGAAGACGACCACGCTCGTGGCGCGGGTGTGCTGGCTGGTGGACGGGGGCGCCGATCCGGCCGGCATCACGCTGGTCGCATTCAACAAGCGGGCGGCCGAGGAGCTCGTCGAGCGGCTGGACGTGGCGCTTGCGCCCCTGGGCTGCGCAGCCGGTGCCGTGCGAGTGCAGACGTTCCATGCCCTGGGTCGGGAGATCCTCGTCGATGGCGGGGTCTCGGTGGACCCGCTCATCGACCGGGACGAACTGCTGCGGGACCTGTTCCCGGGGATCACGCGTCCCGACCGGGGGCGGCTGGACCTCGCGTTCAGCCGCCTCAAGCTCGACCTGCGGGTCACGGCGGACCAGGTGGCGGCCGATCCTGCGCCCGGGCCCGTCGCCCGGGCGTTCGTCACCTACGAGCGCGCGGTCCTGGCGTCGGGCGGCGTGGACTTCGACGACCTCGTGCTGCGGGCGATCCAGGCGCTCGAATACAACGAGCGCCTGCTCCTGCGCCGGCGCTCCCGGTGCTCGACGCTGCTGGTGGATGAGGCGCAGGACCTCGACCGGACGCAACTCGACCTCGCCCTCCTCCTCGCCGGGCCGGAGCGCAATCTTGTCGCGGTTGGCGACGACGACCAGTCGTTGTCGAGGTCATGGAGTGTCTGGGCCTGCATCGGTCGCCCGCAGGAACGCACGCGAGCCGACGAGCCGGGCGTGGTCGAGTAGCCTTGGCGCATGGAGGGGACGGCGTCGGACGCGTACATGCGCTGGGTGCGCGGGGTCTTGGCGCCGATCGCCAGGGCGAACGGCCTCACGGGCACCGGCCCGGTCTTCCGCCGGCGCGATGGCGCGACGTGGGTCCTGTTCGCCCTCGAGCGGCGGCGGATCGAGCCCGACGAGGCGCGGACCCGCGCGGCCGACCCGCTCGTCGACTTCAGCATGGCGGTCGGCGTGCACCACCCGGCGACCCGGCCGGCATGGGACGACCGCAAGCCGGCGCCGCCGGGCATGTACGACATCGGCGTGCGCTCCTCGAGCCCCGCGCTCGAGCCCCCCGAGGGCGAGTGGTGGCACGTGTTCGACGCGGACGACCCGTCCAGCGGCGTCCGGCTGGCCGAGCTGATCCGCACAGGGCTCCCCGAGGCCCTCGCCGCCCTCGGCCGGGTGGATGCCCGGGCGCTGCTCGAGCGCAAGCTCGCGTGGGCGGATCCGCTCGAAAACCTCGCCCCGGGCCACGCCGAAGAGCTACTGGCGCTCGCCGCCGAGGCGGGCGCGTACGACGTGCGCGCCCGCATCATCGAGGCCCTGCGGAGCGATCCCGTGCCCGACCCGAACGAGCCAACGCCAGAGCAGTTGCTCGAGGAGACGCGGGCCATCTTCCCGGGGCTGCACGTGGAGCTCGCCGGCGGCGGGCCAGCCCAGCCCGGCACGATCTGGCCGCCGTTCCCAGTTGGCCGACGTGTCGGGAAGACCCGCACGAGACTGCTGAACGACCTCGCCGGTGAGCGCACGTTCCCCCGTCGCATCGCGGCCGCGCGGCTCGGCGGCTGGACTGGCGAGTCCGATGTCGTGGACGCGCTGCGAGCGGCACTCTCGAGCCCCGACCGCTACACGGCCCTGACCGCCGCGTGCAGTCTCGGGCACCTCGGGGACGCAGCCGGCCAGACGTGGGAGCTAGCACTCGGGATGGTCGTCGACGCCGCCGCAGCCCCGAGCGAGCTCGGCCAGGCGATCGTGCTCCTCGCGCTGCTGGACCCCGATGTCCGCCGCGAGCGGGCCCTGCTGGCGCTCGGCGATCTCGAAGACCGGTACCCGGCGTGGACCCGCGACCTCCGGGGGTTCCAACGTCACCTGGCATGAGTCCCTTCGATGACTGACCAGACGCCGCCGGCCGACTCGACCGGCTACCGGATCGAGGTGCGGGGCGTAGGGCCATGCTGGCTACTCGGCAGAGGCCAGACCTTCCCTGGCCGGATGCACGCGCGCATCATCGAGACAGGCGAGGGCTTCTCGATCTCCAAGCGGGACATCGTGGATCCATCACCAGAGGTGTCGCTCTGGCTCGACGGCTACCTGGCTGGTCAGACGCCCTCCTACGAGGAGTGGCAAGGGGTGGCGCACGACTTGTGGCACCTCGAGGCCGACGAAAGCCCCGAGGCATGGGCACGGTACGAGGCGTTCGCCCGCGAGTTCCGCGAGACGGGCAACATGCCATACCCGCTCGGTCGGCGCCCCACGGAGCCGCCGACGCCAGAGTGGGCGGACACGGCGTGGGTGTTGGTCGCCGGCCAGGTGCTCGGCTGGAACGGCACCACCTGGGCGCCGAGGGATCCACAGCCGGCATACCGACACGGTGCGCTCATCGGGTCCGGCTGCGAGGGCCCGGGATCTCACGACTCGGAAGTCGTCCGGTATGGCGTCGTCGTCTGCGTCCGATGCGGCTACTGGGAGTGGAATCTCGAGTGGGACGAGTCCGCGGAGTCCCCTGCCAACGACGGAGTGTCGGGCGACACAATCTGACCGCCCACAGCAAGCGCCTCGAGATCAGTCCCACGTAAGTGGTGCCGCGCACCATGGCGCCATGCACCCCTCCGTGGCCGCCCGCCTCGACAAGCTTGCCCCCGACCAGCGCGCCGCGGCGACCGCACCGCCCGGACCAGTGCTGGTCGTGGCGCCTGCGGGGTCCGGTAAGACGACCACGCTCGTGGCGCGCGTCTGCTGGCTGGTGGACGGCGGCACGGATCCGAGCGGGATCACGCTGGTCGCATTCAACAAGCGGGCGGCCGAGGAGCTGGTGGATCGGCTGGATGCGGCACTGGCGCCGCTAGGGGTTGCGGCGGGCGCTGTCAGGGTGCGGACGTTCCACGCGCTCGGGCGCGAGGTGCTCGCCGATGCCGGGGTGTCCGTCGATCCCCTGCTCGACCGGGACGAGGTGCTGCGGGAGCTATACCCGGGGATCAGCCGGGCGGACCGGGGGCGGCTGGACCTCGCGTTCTCACGGCTGAAGCTCGACCTGCGGGTGCGGCCGGAGGAGGTGGCGGCGGATCCGGGCGCCGGGCCGGTGGCGCAGGCGTACGTGGCGTACTCGCGCTACGTGCGCGAGAGCGGCGGCGTGGACTTCGACGACTTCGTGGTCCGGGCACTCGATGTGCTCGGGGCCGACGACCGGCTGCTCGCGCGGTGGCGCCGGCGGACGGCGACCCTGCTGGTCGACGAGGCGCAGGACCTCGACCGGACGCAGCTGGAGCTGGCGCTCCTCCTGGCGGGTGACGAGCGGAACGCGATGTTCGTGGGGGACGACGACCAGTCCATCTACGGCTGGCGACTCGCGGATGTGCGGAGGGTCCTGGGCCTCGCGGCCGTCCTGCCAGGCCTGCTGCGCGTGGACCTCGAGACGAACTACCGGTGCCCCCGGCCCGTCATCGAGCGCGCGCGCCGCCTCGTGGAGGTCAACCGGGAGCGATTCGCCAAGCGGATCCTGCCGGGCCCAGCCGCATCAGGGCGCCTGGTCCTCGCTCCGGACGCGGCCGACGACACGGTGCGCATCCGGCGTGCGATGGGGACCTGGCCGGATGACGGCTCGACGCGGGCGGTCCTGGCACGCACCAACCGGGAGCTGCTGGCGGCCGTCGTGGCGGCGTTGGACCTGCGGATCCCGTTCCGGGCACCGGACCTGCCGCTGCTGCTGGAGGATCCCCGGCTGGATGCGCTGCTCGAACGGGCGGTGACCGGAACGGAGCCCGCGGAGCCGGCGGCGGGCCCGACGTGGTCCGCGCCGCCTGCGACGGACCATCCGCTGATCACGCTCGGACGGCTCCGGCGTGCCCTGCTCGCGGAGGCTGCGGCAAACCCACCCGACGACGCAGAGGATGGCCCCACGCCGGCCGATCTCGCGACCGCGTTGCTCGGCTGGGCGGCCGGTCTGCCCTCGGTCCCCGCCCTCATGGAGGCCGTCGCCGCGCGACGGGCCCTCCTCGCGGACCTTCGTCGTGACGACGCTGCGCTGACGCTCGCCACGGCCCACGGCACCAAGGGGCTCGAGTGGGACCACGTGCTCGTGCTCGCCGACGGCTTCCCGGGCCGGCGGTCGGTTGCGGATGCCACGGAGCCGGAACGGGCGCTCGAGGAGGAGCGGCGGCTCGCGTACGTCGCCTGGACCCGCGCGCGCCGCTCGCTGACGCTGCTCTAC